>USII01000160.1 GCA_900554725.1 uncultured Eubacteriales bacterium | reverse complement strand
GGGCGGGCAGCTCCGCCTCGCCTCTGCGGTAGACGATATAGACTTCCTCTGCTCCAAGGCGCTTTGCGCAGCGCGCCGCATCCATCGCGACATTGCCGCCGCCCACTACCGCCACTTTCTTCGCGTGCATGATGGGAGTGGGGTTTTCCTGCCTGTATGCCTTCATGAGGTTGACGCGCGTCAGAAACTCATTGGCGGAATACACGCCCTTGAGGTTTTCCCCAGGGATATTCATGAAGCGGGGCAACCCTGCGCCAGAGCCGATAAACACGGCCTCATAGCCCTTTTGGAACAGCTCGTCGACAGAGAGCGTGCGGCCGATGACCACATTGGTATCCACCTCTACGCCCATTTCCTTCAGACCGTCGATCTCCTTTTGCACAATGGCCTTAGGCAGCCGGAATTCCGGGATACCATATACCAGCACACCGCCCGCCTGGTGCAGCGCCTCAAAGACAGAAACATCGTAGCCGCGCTTGGCCATCTCGCCGGCGCAGGTGAGCCCTGCCGGGCCAGAGCCGACAATCGCAACCTTATGGCCGTTTTTCGCCGGAGTCTGCGCCTTTTCCTTTACATGCGCATTGTGCCAATCTGCCACAAAGCGCTCCAGCCGGCCAATAGCCACAGGCTCTCCCTTGATGCCGCGCACGCACTTGCTCTCGCACTGGGTTTCCTGAGGGCAGACGCGCCCGCAAACCGCAGGCAGAGAGCTGCTCTTCTGGATGATCTGGTAGGCGCCTTCAAAATCCTCTTCCTTTATTTTCCCGATAAAGGCGGGGATATCGATGGCCACCGGGCAGTGCCCGACACACGGCTTGTTCTTGCAGCCAAGACAGCGGTTTGCCTCATCGATGGCCTGTTCCTTCGTATAGCCAAGGGCCACTTCCTGGAAGTTTTTATTGCGCACATCGGGCGCCTGGGAAGGCATTTCGTTTTTCTTTAAAGACATATTGGGCATACTACTGCACCTCCTTCTGGAACAGGCGGCAGGCCTGCTCATGCGCATGGCGCTCAAAATCGCGGTACATGGTTCCGCGCTCCATAGCCTCGTCAAAATCCACCTCGTGGCCGTCGAAATCCGGGCCGTCTACGCAGGCAAACTTGGTTTTCCCGCCGACGGTCAAGCGGCATCCTCCGCACATGCCCGTTCCGTCTATCATGATGGGGTTCATGGATACGATGGTCTTTATGCCGTGCTCTTTTGTCAGTTTGCAGACGAATTTCATCATGATGAGCGGCCCGATGGCGATGACTTCATCATACTGTTCGCCGCTGTTGATGAGCTCTTCGAGAGCATTTGTCACCAGCCCTTTTTTGCCATAGCTGCCATCGTCTGTCATGACGACATATTTATCGCTGCAGGCGCGGAATTCCTCTTCCAAAATCAGAAGGTCCTTGCTGCGAAATCCCACAATGCTGTGCACTTCCGCCCCCAGGCTGTGCAGTTTTTTTGCAATGGGATATGCGATGGCGCAGCCCACGCCGCCGCCCACCACGGCCACCTTTTTCAGCCCCTCCACATGGGAAGGCGTGCCCAGCGGGCCGACAAAATCAGCAATATATTCTCCCTCTTTTTTATGGTTGAGCAGTTCGGTTGTCGCGCCGACGATCTGGAAGATGATCGTCACAGTTCCCTTTTCTCTATCGTAGTCCGCCACGGTAAGAGGGATTCTCTCTCCATCCTGGTCCACCCGCAAAATGATAAACTGCCCCGGCTCTGCCTTTGCCGCAACCAGCGGAGCATCGATTTCCATCAGCGTAACTGTGGGGTTCAGCTCTCTTTTTTTCTTAATCTGGTACACTGTTACTCTCCTTTGCCTCTTTTCCAACTTCTCTGCCCTGCAGGGCATCTGCCTGCCGCAGGGGGCTACCTAGATCCTATACCCAAACGCCCCGCGATGCAAGGAAAAATTGCGCAAATTCCACATCTTTCCGCCCGCACAAAAGGGCTTTTGCTTTTTTATTTTAACACATCTTTGCTCTTTTGGAAAATACCCGGCAAAACCCACCGCGGTTAGAAAACAAAAACCGCTCTAAGCGGTTTTTGTGGCTCTTTTCCATTGCAGCGTTCTGCCCGTGCAAAGCATCGGCCATTTTATATATAGGCAGGGCCATATGGCCCTGCCTATCCCGCTGCCTGCTGCCAGTGCGGCAGGCTTTGGTTTTAGAAAAGCAATGGTTAGAAATCCACTTCTGTGCCGTAGTAGCAGCAGGTGAAGAGCTTTTCCATCTGCTCGGGCGTGATTGCTCTTGGGTTGGAGCCAGTGCAGGCGTCCGCTACGGCATTCTTTGCGAATTCCGGAAGTTTCTGTTTGAATTCCTCTTCGACGATGCCATATTCCTTCAGATCGTGGGGGATATCGAACTTCTTGTTGTACGCCCAAATCTTCTGGCGCAGCGCCTCGATTTTCTCTTCCAGCGTATTGCCCTTAATTCCAACATAATCGGCGATCTCGCCATAGCGCTGCATTGCGCGCTCATCTTTTGCGTTATACTTGATGACATAGGGCAGATACATTGCGTTTGCGCAGCCATGCGCGATATGCCCGGTGGAGAATACGGCGCCCGTCTTATGCGCCATGGAGTGCACGATGCCAAGCAGAGCGTTGGAGAATGCCATGCCTGCAAGGCACTGAGCATAGTGCATCTGCTCTCTTGCCGCCATATCCCCATCATAGGAATCCGGCAGATAATCGAATACCATCTTGATGGCCTTGAGAGCCAGAGGATCTGTAAAGACAGAAGCGGCCGTGGAAACATATGCCTCGATGGCATGCGTCAGGGCGTCCATACCGGTATGGGCAGTGAGCTTCTTGGGCATTGTCTCTGCAAGGGCAGGATCCACAATCGCCACATCCGGCGTGATGTTAAAGTCTGCCAGAGGATACTTGATGCCCTTCTTGTAATCTGTGATAACGGAGAAGGCAGTCACCTCTGTCGCCGTGCCCGAAGTGGAGGGGATGGCGAGGAATCTTGCCTTCTGGCGCAGTTCCGGGAAAGAGAAGGGAGTGATGAGCTGCTCAAAAGTGCAATCCGGATACTCATAGAATACCCACATTGCCTT
>USII01000159.1 GCA_900554725.1 uncultured Eubacteriales bacterium | reverse complement strand
TTTCAATCCTCTGGAGGTTTTCTATGAATTATCCCAAAGCACTGGCCAAAGTTCTCTGTGCAATTCTAACTCTTACTTTGCTGGCACTGGCCGCCGCTTTCTTTTTCATTCCCCGCGTGGGCAGCGCCATTTCCTATTACGGCTTTAAACCCTACTGGGCTTCGCTGCTTTTTCTCTATTTGGGCTGGGCATGCGCAGTCTGCATGGCATGGGAGTTTGCGCGCATCATGTCCACCGTCGATAAAGGGACACCCTTTATTCTGCAAAATGTCCGCAGTCTTCGCCAGATTGCCATTTGCTGCGGCGTATGCGCGCTGGACTTCTTTTTCATTCTTTTTTTCAATCCCTCCATTACATTGGGGCTTTGCGCGGCAATTCTCTGCTTCGGGTGCCTCTGCGCCCTGGTACTTGGAAGCGTATTTGGAAAAGCAGTCCGCTATAAAGAGGAAAACGACCTTACGATATAGGAGGCGCACATGATCGTTGTAAATCTGGATATCATGATGGCAAAGCGCAGAGTGGGCCTTGCAGAGCTTGCAGAAAAGGTCGGCATTAGCCCTGCGAACCTTTCCATCTTAAAGAACAACAAATGCCGGGCCATCCGCTTTTCCACACTGGATGCGCTGTGCCGGGCTTTGGCTTGCCAGCCTGCAGATTTGCTGGAATATCAGGAGGTATCATATGAACCAGACGAACCATCAGCCGATTAAAACGCTTGCATTGGCCAGCGGGCTTTCCCTGGCAGGGACAGTGTTGTTTTATGACTGCCTGTTCCAGGGTGCCCCTCTTGGCACCAATGTTCCCATTTTCTTTTTGCTGTTCTATGCAGCGCTGCTGTGCTGCTATGGGCATCAGGCCAACCTGCTGCGAAACCAAAACTATCTGCTTGTCATTTTGGGATTCGCCTTTTCCCTCACATTCGCCCTCTATAACAACCCATTTCTGCTCTTTCTCAATGGAGTGGCACTGCTGTACTGCACGGCGCTGCAGCTTAACCTTATGCTCGGATTGGAAACCTATCCGCCCTTTAGCATGGGCAGTATCAGCAACATCTGCTATACGATTTTTGTGCGCCCCTTCCATCGCATCGGCAAAGCGCTGACGGCGGACAGAGGAGATCGCAAAACTCTGCTCCCCATTCTGATGGCCCTTCTCATTCTCATCCCTGTGCTGGGTATTTTCCTGTTTTTGCTCTCCTCGGCGGATCAGGTGTTTTCCGAGTTGCTCCGCAGGATTTTCCGCATCGAAAGCATAATGGACCTTCTATTTTGGGTGCTCACCTTTTTTATCGGCGGCATGCTGCTGGCTAGTTTGTTTACCTCGCTGATCCAGGTGCGCCAAACACAAAGCACATCCCGGCCCAAAGCTCCTGCAAAATTTAACCTGACAGCCACCGCCATTGTGCTGGCAGGAGTATCCCTTTTGATGCTGGCCTTCTGCCTAATTCAAGGGATCTATCTATTCGGTTCGGCGCATCTGCCCAACAATCTGAGTTACAGCGAATATGCGCGGCAGGGCTTTTTCCAGCTCTGCGCCGCGGCTATGCTCATCTTTGCGCTGGTTGCCCTCTGCCGCACATGCACTCGCGATGCAGCGGGCGGCTTCAAAGCGCTTTTAAACGCGCTCTATACGCTTCTCATGGCCTGTACGCTCGTGCTTGTGGCATCATCCTTTTATCGGCTCATGCTCTATGAGCAGGCCTTTTCGTATACCCGGCTGCGCATTTATGTTCAGGCGTTTCTTATCCTTCTTGGCATACTTTGCCTATACTATATCGCCCATATCTGGCATGCATGGAAATACTTTAGGCAGATTGCCGCAATCACTTCCCTTTGCGCATTGCTTGGCCTTTCCTACTTCAATGTAGATGCCTTTATCGCAAAGCAGAATACGAAGCGGCTGGATAAAACCATGAGCGAAACCGGAGAATTTGGGGATCTGGATTATCTTTTGAATCTTTCCATCGATGCGCTCCCCTACTATCTCGATGTGATCGCAAAAGAAGATCTGGAGCCCGAGCCGGAGCCCGATTTCTATACAGAATATGCGGATTTCGATTCTTACAGCACATACTACTGGGAACGCAATGCTTTGCGGGAAAAGCGCTGCCATCGCCTGAATGCTCTCCTTTCCAAAGCCGAACAAAATGGAAGCGATCTGCGCTATTGGAACCTTGGGCGGGAAGTTCCAAGCCAAATATTGGCGGAGAAGAAGGCCATGGTCGAGCATGCTCTCTCCCTCTATTAAAAAGCAGCTGCCTTTCGGGCGCTTTTACACTCATTTTTCGGCATACAAAAACGAAAACGGCGGGCAAATGAAATTGCCCGCCGTTCTATTTTCCAGGCCATCTCAGGCCTTCTCAGCTGTTTGGGGCTGCACCACCACCTGGCTCATCTTATTTATATCGAAAATATATTCGATCGCCTGTTGGATTTCAGGCATGGTGATGCGCTGCACTTTGCCCAGCAGTTCCTCTTCTCCCACAGGGCGCCCCAGCAACAGTGCTGTTCTGCCAAGAGCATTCATCTTTGCCGCGCTGGTTTCCCGGCCCATCACATAGCCTGCGCAAAGCTGTACTTTGGTATTTTCCAGCTCTTCCTGGGTAATTCCATTTTTGCGAATGTTCTCAATTTCCGCAAGCACTCCTTCCCGCACACGCTCCAGCTTTTGCGGAGATGTTCCCGCATAAACAACCATCATACCCCCGCTGCAATAGACTGCCGGGAAGGAATAGACAGAATATGCCGCCCCCAGCTCTTCGCGCACTTTCTGAAAGAGGCGCGAGCTCATTCCACCGCCCAATATGCTGCAAAGAATGCTTCCCGCATATTTGCGGTCATCCAAAAAGCCATACATGGGGAAACCCATGCCGAGGTTCACCTGCTCAATATCCTTTCCGATGGCAAGTTCCCTTTTCTTTGGCTCCCAGCCCTCCTTGGGCCCGAACAGCTGCTGCGCGCCGCGGCTGGCAATACCGCCAAGGCGCTTTTCCAGCTGATCGCGCAGCGCCTCTTTTTCATATTTGCCTGCAATGGCCACAATGATATTTTCAGCATAATAGTGCTTCTGTTTATAATCC
>USII01000158.1 GCA_900554725.1 uncultured Eubacteriales bacterium | reverse complement strand
CCATAAGGTAGACTGCTTTTTCCCATCGGGAGATGACATTTTGATACCCCTTTTATCAATGACTATGTGGTTTGCCTGACTAATTTTTATTATAGTAACTTATGTATCAATTTTCAATCAAAATTGTAAATTTTTCAGCATGTTGCTGTTTAGCGCAAGCGCCAGGGAAATGGGAAGTTTTTAAAAGATGCTGGAAAAGCAACGCAAGATGAAAGAGCAAAGCGGGCTGTTTCGCCGGAAACCGTATTTTGAAAGAGGAGTATTTTCACAATAAAGTCTGGCGATTTGGGCGCGCAAAACAGAGAAACGGGAATTTTTTATTGACATATGTCAAAAATAGAGGTATGCTTAATCTATATTTCATCTATGTCGATAAAGGATGCAGGGAGGTGTTCTGATGCCGCGGCCGCACAAATGCAGGAGAATTTGTGGCGTACCCGCTGCCAAGGGAATGGCGCCGCTTGGAAGAGCGGCGGAGGAAAGCATTTTGCTTCGGCTGGAAGAATATGAAGCGCTGCGCCTGATCGACCTGGAGGGGTGGACACAGCAACAGTGTGCAGAGCAGATGGGCGTCGGGCGGACGACTGTCACCGCTATTTACGATCAAGCGCGCCACAAGGTGGCGGAAGCACTGGTTTTGCAGAAAAATCTGCTGCTTTCGGGCGGAAAATATGCCGTTTGCGGCGCAGGGACCAGAGAATGCCGCCGTTGCTGTCATTGCCAAAGAAGAGGAGCGGGACCAGAAGAATAGAGCTGGAAATGAGAAAAACAGAAATACTGCCCCGACTCCGACCAAAGAATTTTTCTGGTTTTTGAAAGGGCGCATAGAAGCGGGGCCAGCATCATAAGTCATAGAGCGGCAAAATTTGCTGCGGAGTTCGTAGATATGGGCTCCCATAGGAGCAAAAAGAAAGCAGGAGGTATTTTTCTTATGAAAATTGCGGTAACTTGGGAAAACGGAAATGTTTTCCCGCATTTTGGGCATACCAGAGAATTTGCCATCTATCAGGTAGAAGATGGGAAGATTCTCTCCAAACATGTACTGGATACAGATGGAGCGGGGCATGGCGCACTGGCGGGCTTCCTAAAGGCGCAGGGTGCAGATGTGTTGCTCTGCGGAGGCATTGGCCCGGGAGCGCAACAGGCGCTGAAAGAGGCAGGCATTTGCTTTTATGGCGGCGTAACGGGCAGTGCAGATGCAGCGGCTCAGGCGTATCTGGATGGAACGCTCCAATATGACCCGGAAGCGAAGTGCAGCAATCCGGAGCACCACCATGGCCATCACGATCATAAAGAGGCGTGCGGAGCGCATGGCTGTGGTGGGCATGGGCACGAGCACGGCTGTTGCCATCACGAATAAAAAAAACGGAAGAGCGCAAGGCGCCTTCCGTTTTTTTGTTTGCACTGTATCAGCGGCAGGGAAAGGAGCGGTTGGAAAATAAGAATTGGCCTTGAGAAGGCAGAGGAAATTATGCTGAGCGGGTTGTTTCACGGCTTTTGCAGAAAACAGGTGACAATTCGCATACTGCATAGTTTGCCCGGGCGAGGTTTTATGGTATAATTTTTTTAGTTTTCCTGCGGAGGTAGAGCATGAAAGTCAGTGTGCTGGGTTGTGGGCGCTGGGGCTCGTTTATCGCGTGGTATTTGAATCGGATGGGGCATCAGGTCTTTATATGGGGCCGGAAAGGATCTGAGAGTCTCGCGGCGATCCGCAAAAAAATAGAGGCGGGGGAAGAGGGTTTTTCTAGCATTACGGCCACAGAAGATCTCTCTTTGGCCCTTGCATTCGGGCAGCTTCTGGCAGTTTCCATCAGCGCGCAGCAGCTGCGCAGCCTGCTTTCGCGCAGCGAGTTTCTGGGCGTGGAAAAGCCAATTGTGCTGTGTATGAAGGGCCTGGAAGAGGGCACGGGCAAGCGGCTCAGCGAAATTGCGGCAGAATATCTGCCAAAGGAGAAGATAGCCGTATGGCTTGGGCCAGGGCATATGCAGGATTTCCTGGAGGGAATTCCCAACTGCATGGTGATCGATGCATATAGCCAGGAGCTGAAGGAAGAGATTGTATATGCCTTAAAGGGCGGCCTCATCCGCTTTTATTACGGCGATGATATGATAGGCAATGAGGTGGGGGCAGCCTCCAAAAATGTCATTGGAATTGCTGCCGGCATGATGGATGGCCTGCATTGTGCCAGCTTGAAAGGGGCGCTCATGTCCCGGGGGGCGCGGGAGATTTCCCGCCTGATTGGGGCCATGGGGGGCAACGAATTATCGGCCTATGGGCTGGCGCACCTTGGGGATTATGAGGCGACCGTATTTTCCAGATACAGCAGAAACCGCATGTTCGGCGAAAGATTTGTGCAGGGGATTCCCATGGAGGGGCTGGCGGAAGGGGTTTCCACAGCAGCTGCGCTGATGGTGCTTAAGAAAAAATACCAGGTGGAGCTGCCCATTTGTACAGCCGTATATACCGCCATTCACGGAGGAATTCCGCCGGAAGAGCTGATGAACAGGCTGTTTTTGCGCAGCTTGAAAAAGGAATTTTAGAAAATACAGATAGGCGCGCCTTTTGGGCGCGCCTGCTTTTTTAGGTAGAGCGGCTAAATGCTTGGAGAATGATAGTCCTTGGAATCTGTGGAAAGGCCCTGATGCTCCAGGCGGTTATTCATGTATTGGCGGACGACGGAATATAGAACAGCAAACAGGGGGATGCCCAAAATCATGCCAGGAAGGCCGAACAGCCCGCCGCCCAAAATGATGGCAAAGACTACCCAAAAGGCCGTCAGACCGGTGGATTCGCCCAAAATCCGTGGCCCGATGATCTGAGCGTCTATTTGCTGAATGATGACGGTCAGAATGAGGAAGATGAGTGCGTATTTGGGGCTGACCAAAAACAGCAGGATGGCCGAGGGAACACCCCCGATTAGCGGGCCAAAGAAGGGGATAATATCCGTCACCCCCATGATGGCGCTGATGAGTGCCGCATAAGGCAGACGCATGATGGCCATAGCGATAAAATTCAGGGAAAACAGGCAGAAGCTTTGCATGAGTTTGCCGGAAATGTAACCGCCGAAAATATCGTTGGTTTCCCGGGAAAGCAGGAT
>USII01000157.1 GCA_900554725.1 uncultured Eubacteriales bacterium | reverse complement strand
GTTGCTGGCGTTATATTCTGTTGGAAGAGTAATCAACTGAAATAATGTGCAAAGCCCAAAGCAGGCCACCCCAATATACGCAATCACGGCATACTGGCTGCCAAAACTGCTCAGCAATATGCCAAGAAGAATCAAAGGCATGGAGAGCATGGAACCGATATTGGTAATCGGGACGATCGCCGTGCGTATCTTAACCGGCGCGTAGTTTTTTGCATATTGTACAGCATGGCCTGCCTCATGTGCCGCAACACCGATCGCCGCCGTAGATGTGCTGTTATAGACAGCATCCGAAAGGCGAATGGTATTTGTGCGCGGATCGTAATGATCGCTTAAATTGCCCGAAACTCGCTCAATCTGCACCCCAAAAACGCCATTTTCCTGCAGCACCATCTGCGCGGCTTCTCTGCCGGTAATGTTGTTGCGCGAATAAACCTTGGAATACCGCTGAAAGGCCGAGTTCACCTTTGCACTGGCCCACATGGCAAAAATTACTGCCGGTAATACAAGGTAGATATATGTCCAGTCGATAAACAAATCTAGCTTTCCTCCTTCATGACTTTTTGGAATTCCTCGCCCGTTATCGTCTCTTTTTCCAGCAGGTATGCGGCAAGCTTATGCAGCAATTCCTTGTTTTGCTCCAGAATTTCCCGCGCTTTCTGATGCGCTTTTTTTACAAGGGCGATGACCTCCTCATCTATTCTTGCCGCCGTCTGCGCCGAGCATGCAAGGCTAGCATCTCCTCCCAGATACTGGTTGGAGACGGTTTCCAAAGCTGTCATATCGAAAGTATCGCTCATGCCATAGCGCGTGACCATTGCTCTTGCAAGCTTTGTTGCCTGCTCAATATCGTTAGAAGCGCCGGTAGTGACGGTTTGAAATATCACTTCCTCTGCCGCGCGCCCGCCTGTCAGCGTGGCAAGCTTTTGAAATGCTTCCTCCTTACTGAGCAAAACCCGTTCCCCTTCTTCTACCTGCATGGTATAGCCAAGCGCTCCGGATGTACGGGGAACAATCGTAATTTTATGGATGGGAGCCGTTCCTGCCTGTTTTGCTGCAACAAGCGCATGCCCAATTTCATGATATGATACGATACGCTTTTCTTTTTCTGAGATGACAGCATTTTTGCGCTGATATCCTGCAATCACCACCTCCACGCTTTCATCCAAATCTTCTTGCCTTACTGCTTTTCTGCCGCACCGGACTGCCCGAAGCGCCGCTTCATTTATGATATTGGCAAGATCTGCTCCGGACGCACCGGAAGTCGCGCGGGCAATCGCATTAAAATCAATGCCCTCTTCCAACAGAACCTTTTTCGCATGTACTTTTAGTATCGCCTCTCTTCCAGCCAAATCGGGAAGTTCGACGGGGATGCGCCGGTCGAAACGCCCAGGGCGCAGGAGCGCCGGATCGAGAGAATCCGGGCGGTTGGTTGCCGCCAGAATGACAACTCCTCTTTTTCCATCAAAACCATCCATCTCAGTAAGCAGCTGGTTGAGCGTCTGCTCTCGTTCATCGTTTCCGCCAATTCCCCCCGTATCGCGCTTTTTACCAATAGTATCGATCTCATCGATAAATACGATACACGGGGCCTTTTCATTGGCCTGCTGAAACAAATCGCGCACTTTTGCAGCGCCCATGCCTACGAACATCTCTACAAATTCCGAACCGGAAATTGAGAAAAAGGGAACTTTTGCCTCCCCTGCTACAGCCTGTGCAAGCAGAGTTTTTCCCGTTCCCGGAGGGCCTACAAGCAATGCGCCTTTGGGGAGTGTGGCGCCAATTTCTGTATAGCGCTTAGGGGCATGCAGAAAATCTACAATCTCGCTCAGCGCTTCCTTCGCCTCGTCCTGCCCTGCGACATCTGCAAAAGACTTTCCGGTCTGCGCCTCCACATAAATTTTTGCATTGCTCTTGCCAAAGGTCATCGCGTTGTTCCCGCCGGGAATGCGCTTCTGCATGCTGCGCATCAGCCATACTCCAAGCAGGTAAAAAAGGATAGAGGGCAAAATCCATGTGAGCAGGAAACTGATGAGCGGAGAGCTTTCTTCCGGAAGGACCCTTGAAAACTGAATCGGCGGCTCCTGATTATACAACCGCTCTACCAGCCCCGGATCGTCCATTGCCGTTGTGATATACACTTTTTCTTCCCCACTATCATCCAGAGCCAAAAAGGCAATTAGGCTTTCTTCATCCCGCACTTCCACAGTTTTGACTTTCCCCTCCTCGATATAGCGAAGAAAGGTTCCATAATCCACTTCCGTAACCTGAGAGCTTTGCGCCAGTTTTGGAAAAACCAGAGCGTTGAGCATTAAAATTAGAATTGCCGCAAGCACAGCATAGAATAAAATCGGCTTATGAGAAGTCTTTTTTTCCTTCATAACATGATTCTCCCTTGTCCAACACTAAAATATTTTCTAATATCTTGTGAAATGTCCTGGCAGTGCACTCCAAATCTTCGCTGGAGATGCCCTCAAAGATATGCCTATCGAATTCTTCCTGCCTTTTTTTAAAATCCCTCACATATGTGCTTGCTTCGGGCCGCAAAAACAGCAAGACTTTTCTGCGATCGCTTACATCCACCCGCTCCTCTATCAGACCTTTTTGTCGCAAAGCTTCTACCGAACGGCTCACAAGTCCTTTGGAAAGCGCCACATGTTGGCTGAGCGCCTTGACTGTGTTTTCTTCGGGAAAATCCCAAAGAAAGCACAGCACGATTACCTCGCTCAGCGCAAAAGCCGTATCATCTTCCGCTTTAAACCGCTTTTGGCGACAAAATTTGGAAATCGCCATAATCCCCGAAAGGAATAAATCCTTTCTCCAGCTTTCTACCACAAGTACCCTCTCCATCTGCAAAGTAATTTCAAAATAAACAGTTTATATATAAACCATTATAAAACTCTACCAAAAAAGTTCAACCGCTTTTCTATGTTGTTTTCAGAGAGTTCATATTTTTTTGTGCAAAAACCGCAATTGCGGTGCCGCTTGCAATGCTAATCCGGCTCGGCCGCCCAATAAATTCATTGCTTACGCCGATGGGATAGGTATTTTCAATTTGCGCGTCTTCCAGTTCATACTTCATCCCCCGAATGCATACTCCTGTGC
>USII01000156.1 GCA_900554725.1 uncultured Eubacteriales bacterium | reverse complement strand
CTGCGCTGCTCATTCTGGGCATGGGCTTTTTCACGCTGGGTGCGGACATGGCCATGAGGCCCATCGGCGAGCAGGTGGGCACACAGCTCACGCGCTCAAAAAGGCTGTGGCTCATCGTTGCAGCCTGCTTTGTTATCGGCGTGATCATCACCGTGGCCGAGCCGGACCTGCAGGTACTGGCCCGCCAGACGCCCGCGGTGCCGGACCGCGTGCTCATCTTCACGGTGGCCGCCGGCGTGGGGTTCTTCCTGGTGGTGTCGTTCCTGCGCATCCTGTTCGGATGGAACCTTTCGTGGCTGCTCATCGGCTTCTACATTGTGGTATTCGCTCTGGCGGCGTTCGTGCCCGACGCGTTCCTGGCCGTGGCATTCGATTCCGGCGGCGTGACGACGGGCCCCATTACAGTGCCGTTCATCATGGCGCTGGGTCTGGGCCTGACAGCCGTGCGCGGCGACAAAAACGCCGAGAGCGACAGCTTCGGCCTTGTGGCGCTGTGCAGCATCGGGCCCATCCTTTCCGTGCTCATCCTGGGCATGATCTACAACCCCGAAGGGGCCGGCTATACGCCGCTGTCCATTCCGGACATTGCCAGCACGCGGGAGCTTTGGCTGGAATTCGGCCACGCCCTGCCGGATTACGCGAAAGAGGTCCTGCTGGCGCTGGCACCCATCCTCGCGTTTTTCGTGGTGTTTCAGGTCTTCTTCCTGAAGCTGCGCCGCAAGGCTCTGGTAAAGATCCTGGTGGGCATGCTGTACACGCTGGTGGGGCTGACGCTGTTCCTGACGGGCGTGAACGTGGGCTTTATGCCCGCGGGCAACTACATCGGAAAGCAGCTGGCCGAGCTGCCTTATAACTGGGTGCTTGTGCCGCTGGGCATGCTCATCGGCGGGCTTTGCGCGGCAGTATTTGGCGTGATTATCGGCGTGCCGGCGCTGCGGCTTAAGGGGGATTATCTTGCCATCGTCACTCTGGCGTTTGGGGAGATCATCCGCTCGGTTGTGACAAACCTTCCCTTTACGGGCGGCGCAGGTGGGCTGAAAAAGATAGAGCGCGCTTCCAATTTTACCATCGTGTTCATTGTGGCCATTATCGCAATTGTGGTCATCTCTAACCTGGTGAAATCCCGGCATGGCAGGGCGATTTGCGCCATCAGGGATAATGTCATCGCGGCGGAATCTGTAGGCATCAATGTGGTGTACTATAAGCTGGTGGCCTTTACAGTGGCGGCTTTCTTCGCAGGCGTGGCAGGCGTGCTCTACGGCCATAATCTGGGCATTCTCAAGCCCGATACCTTTGATTTCAATAAATCCATCGAGATCCTCGTCTTTGTAGTGCTTGGGGGCATGGGCTCCATTCGGGGTTCCATCATCTCGGCGGTCGTCGTCACCGTGCTGCCCGAAGTGCTGCGCGGCATGGAGGATTACCGCATGCTTGCCTATGCCATTGTGCTCATCCTCATCATGCTGCTCAATGCATCGCCCAGGTTTGCGGCGCTGAAAAACAGGCTGATTCGCAAAAGCGGAAAAAAGAAGAAGGGGGAGGTGGCGTAAATGGCACTGCTTGAAACAAAGAATCTGGGAATTGCGTTTGGCGGCCTGCACGCCGTGGAGCAGCTCAATCTTCAGGTGCAGCAGGGGCAGCTTTATGGGCTGATTGGCCCAAACGGCGCCGGAAAAACGACGGTGTTTAACCTGCTCACTGGCGTCTATCAGCCGACAACCGGCTCCTTCTCTTTGGATGGAGAAAATTTAACGGGGAAAACCCCGGTGGAAATCAATAAAAAGGGCATCGCCCGAACATTTCAAAACATCCGCCTGTTTCAAAATATGAGTGTCGTGGAAAATGTTCTGGTGGGGCTGCACAACAGCGGCCACGCCACATTGCTGCACAGCGTGCTGCGCCTGCCCCGATATTACCGGGAAGAGCGTATGCTGGAAGAAAAGGCGATGGAGCTCCTTGATGTTTTTGGGCTGGCAGAGGAGAGGGAATATCTGGCTTCCAACCTGCCCTATGGAAAGCAGCGCAAGCTGGAAATTGCCCGCGCAATGGCGACGGAGCCCAAGCTGCTTTTGCTGGATGAACCCGCGGCGGGCATGAACCCCGGGGAAACGGCGGAGTTAATGCAAACCATCCAGTTTGTGCGCGAACACTTTGGGATGACCATCCTGCTCATCGAGCACGATATGAAGCTGGTGGCGGGGATTTGCGAGCAGGTCACTGTTCTGAATTTTGGAATCGAGCTTGCCCACGGAACCCCCAGCGAAGTGCTGCAAAATCGGGAAGTGATCACCGCATACCTGGGAGAGGAATAAAGGAGGAAAAACCGTGCTGAAGGTAGAAAATTTAAATGTATCCTATGGCGTGATAGCGGCAATTAAAGGGGTTTCCTTCCAAGTGAACAAGGGAGAAATTGTCGCTCTCATCGGGGCAAATGGCGCGGGGAAAACCACGATTCTGCAAACGGTCACTGGCCTCATTCAGCCAAAGAGCGGCAGCATCTTTTTTGAGGGCGTGGATTTGCGCAGGACGCCCGCGCATAAAATCGTATCCCTGGGCATGGCGCATGTGCCCGAAGGGCGGCGCATCTTCCAGGAGCTTACGGTTCTGGAAAACCTGAAGCTTGGCGCCTTTACAAGAAAGGATAAAAAGGAAATTGCAGATTCCCTGGAAATGGTATATTCTCGCTTTCCAAGGCTGAAGGAGCGGCGCACGCAGATTGCGGGAACGCTTTCCGGGGGAGAGCAGCAGATGCTGGCCATGGGGCGCGCGCTCATGTCCCGCCCCAAGCTCATTTTGATGGATGAACCCTCTATGGGCCTTTCGCCGCTGTTGGTGAGCGAGGTGTTTGATATCATTCGGGAAATCAATGCCTCGGGGACAACGGTGCTGGTGGTGGAGCAAAATGCCAGAAAAGTTCTTTCCATCGCGGATCGGGCGTATGTTTTAGAGACGGGCAATATCGTTCTGGAAGGGAAGGCGAAAGATCTTTTAAACGACGATTCTGTCAAAAAAGCATATCTTGGAGAATGAGAAAAAGGAGGCAGCAGAATGGGCAAAAACTATGTCATTACCATTGCAAGAGGCTTTGGAAGCGGAGGCAAAACCATTGGGCAGATGCTTGCGGGGGAGCTTTCCATTGAGT
>USII01000155.1 GCA_900554725.1 uncultured Eubacteriales bacterium | reverse complement strand
CAGCCAGAGAATGGAATATCCCAGCCAAGGAACTCACTCTGCTTTGCGAGCAGCAAAAAATCCCCGGCGCCGTTTTGGCTGGTGGCGTCTGGTTCATTCCAGAGGGTGCAGTTCTTCCCGCCCTTGCCCGCCCTTTTCTCAAGTGGGCCGGCGGGAAAAGCCGGGCTCTTTCCCAGCTCTGCGCCCGCTATCCGCAGTTTTTAGGCGGCGAAGTTATGCGCTATGCGGAGCCCTTTGTAGGCGGCGGCGCGGTTTTATTTCATGTCCTCTCCCATTATCATATTCAGGAGGCTTACGCTGGCGATACCAATCCTGAGCTTATCAATGCTTATCGCGCAGTGCAATCCTGCGTAGAAGAGCTTATCTCTCTTTTGGAAAAGTATAGCGCCGCCTATCTTTCTTTAGATCATGAAGGCCGCAAGGCCTATTACTACAGCGCGCGCCAGCAGTTTAACGCCGGCCCCTTCTGTACAGCCAACTGCCCTCCCGAAGTAGAACGCGCAGCGCTGTTCCTATTTCTAAACCGCACCTGCTTCAACGGGCTATACCGCGTCAGCCGTTCCGGGCAGTTTAATGTCCCCATGGGGCGCTATAAAAACCCGCAAATCGTCAGCGCTTCTGCGCTGCGCGCCGCATCTGCGGCACTGCGTGGCGTGCAGCTGGTCTGCGGCTCTTATGAGCAGTCCACAGATTTTATCGATAGCAGCACCTTTGTATACCTGGATCCTCCCTATCGCCCGCTCTCCAGAACTTCCAGCTTTACCGCATATACAAAGGACGCCTTTGACGATGACGCTCAGCGCCGCCTGGCATCCTTTTTTAAAGAGATGGCAAATCGGGGAGCCCATGTGCTTCTGAGCAATTCAGACCCCAAAAATACCAACTCTGGGGACGATTTCTTCGATGCTCTCTACCGGCACTTTCGGATTGAGAGAATTTCCGCTGGCCGGGCCATTAACGCCAAAGGGGAAAGCCGCGGACAGATTAGCGAGCTGCTCATTTCAAGCTACTAGTTGCCGCGTTCCGGCTCGGATTTTACATTTCGTGGCAATAAAAAAACGGCCAAAGCCGTTTTTTTATTGCCACCAGCGCGAGAAATGCCCTGCATTGCACTTTATACCGCGCTTTCCCTTGCCTCTTCTTCCCGCTCTCTTTTCTGTTCCAGCTCCAGTTGTTTATGCATGGAGCGCACATTGTCGGGCAGCGGAATTTTTAGCACTTTTGTGCCAAATACAAAGCTCAGCATATAGAGCAGCAGCGCCCCGCCAATCGTAAGGCCAATGACCAGATAGTAATTGCGAATGCCTGCCAGCTCCACAAAGAATCCGCCAAACAAGCTGCCCAGCATACCTGCAAGATAGGCCATGGCATAGCTCATAAGGTGCGCCGTGCTCTTCAGCTCGTTGGGAGCCAAGGCGAAAATATAGGCAGAGCCAAAGCCAATATCTATACCCGAGGCCAAGCCTTGCAGCATTGTCACAATCACAAACAGCACTGCCCCCTGCACGCAGGAATAGCATAAAAACATGATGATATAAAGCGAGCCCTGAATCAGAATGAACACGGGAAGGGCGATGCGCTTTCTAAGCCGCGTCACCAGATATAAAAGCGGCATTTCCAGCAGGGAGCGGAAGGAGAAGAGCATGCCGATGCTATCCGGATTCATCCCCACCTCTTCCATCAGGTATGGCAAAAATGCCTCCGAACCACAATACATAATGACGGTAAAGAGCAGATAACTGACAAAGTAGTAGTTTTTAAAAAGCTTTCCGATATGGAGGTCTTTTAAGGAGTTGCTTTTGTTTGCCGCTTTATCCAGCGTTTCTTCCCCCACAAATAGCGCCATGATGAATACCACGATCAGCAGCCCGGAATAGATATAGAAAGTCGCCTGAACGCCCAGGAAAGGCAGAATTGCTGCCAGAGCCAACCCCAGCAGAACATACCCCAGTGTTCCCCATAGGCGGATCCTCCCATAATTTGCATGGAATTTATTGGCAAATTGCAGCGTCCAGTTATCCGTCAGCCCGCCGATGGGCATGCGCACAAACGCAGAGAGAGGGATGAGCAGCATGGCCAGAGAATACCCTTTTATCTCGATGGGAATCGTAAGCGGAACAAACGGCCAGATGATTGCCGCCAGGAGCAGACATGTCATAAGCGCCCGGCGCACCGAGTTCATCTTATCGCTGGCCACGCCCCAAAAGAGCGTGGAACAGATGCTCACCAAGCTGTTCATGGAGTAGATGATGCCAATCTGGGCGCTATCCATCCCGGTGCTTTGCAGATATACCGAAAGATACCCCATCGCGGCCAGATAGACGGATGCCGCCACAAATTCAATGGCAGAAAAACGCCAATAGTATTCTGTCAATGATTTTCTTTTCTGCTCCATTTTCAGCTCTTCCTTTCGCAAACATACCGGCCCTATCGCACAAACGGCACGCCCCTCCAAAGGCCCTGGGCGCGCCTTTTTTACCGTTCTATTCTCTTTACGGATTCTGGCAGCTGAACGCCGAAATACTTTTTCCCGATGGGGAAGCTGGCCGCGAAAAAGGCTGTCACCACAAACCCGATGATCCCCATGACAATATAATATACGCGGATGCTCGCATACTGCACAATCAATCCGCCAATGAAGTTTGCAAGGAAGCCGGAAAGCGCCCACATGGCATTGCCAAGCATAATCGCCGTGCTCTTCAGCTCATCGGGCGCAAGCGCATAGACATAGTTATTTGCACAGCCAATCTCAATTCCGCTCACCACCCCTTGGGTGCAGCAGGCAAGGAGAAATAATACCTTGCTCTTTACTACGGCATAGGAAAAATAGATCAGCATATAGCAGCCGCACTGGAAAACCAGCAGTGTCGGCAGGGAAAAGCGCGTCCGCAGCTTGTGAAAGCCAAGCAGCACCGGAATTTCCATGGCAGCGCGCACCGCCATAACGACGCCTATCATATCTGTTGTAATGCCGATTTCCTCCATCAGATAGGGCAGGAAAGTATCCCCGGAATTGAGGGGAATGCAGTATAGCACCAGATAGATAAAATAGGTGATCAGGCTGTAATTTCTAAAGAGTTTGCCAAAATGGAGATCCCGAAAGGTAATGCGCTCAACATCCGCCTGTGCGCCGCGCCGATCTTCATTT
>USII01000154.1 GCA_900554725.1 uncultured Eubacteriales bacterium | reverse complement strand
GTATATAGCTGATCGTTCAAAATAATTCCGCCTCTCTTCTTTACTATTGTATGCCCTTTTTCTTTTCCCTTCAAGCATTATAGAAAATACCGCCATATTATTTTGTGCAGTTTTCACCCCCTTACTCCTCTTTTCCAACCTTCTTCAGAGATTTCATACTTCGCCCAAACGGAAAAATCTGCATAAAAACAGCGGGGCAGTCCCCGCTGTTTTTTTCTATTCTCCGCTTGCAGGCAACTGTTTTTGCGCCGGCTTGCGGATGAGCTTTGGTTGTTGCGCCAACTTTATGGTGTCCTTCGTCACAATGCAGGTATCAATATCCTCTTCCGAAGGCACTTCAAACATCACATCCATCATAATAGATTCCAAAATGGAGCGAAGGCCCCTTGCGCCAGTATTGCGCTCAATCGCCTGTTCTGCAATTTCCTCTACAGCTTCTTCTTCAAACTGCAGAGATACCCCATCCAATTCAAACAGCTTTTTATACTGCTTGATCAGTGCGTTTTTGGGCTTTGTAAGAATATTTACAAGCGCCTCCTTTGTCAGAGCTTCCAGTGCCACTACAATGGGAACACGGCCAACAAATTCCGGAATTAACCCGAATTTCAGCAAATCTTCGGGCAGAAGCTCGGAGAAAAGCTCTCCCTGGTTGCGCTCTCTTCGCGTCTGCACATTGGCGCCAAATCCCATAGTCTTTTTTCCTACACGCCGCTCGATGATTTCCTCCAGCCCGACAAATGCACCCCCGCAGATAAATAGGATATTCGTCGTATCGATTTGCAAAAATTCCTGATGCGGATGCTTTCTTCCTCCCTGCGGCGGAACACTTGCAACCGTGCCTTCCAGAATTTTAAGCAGTGCCTGTTGCACGCCCTCGCCCGATACATCCCTTGTAATCGAAGGGCTTTCGCTTTTTCTGGCAATCTTATCGATTTCATCGATATAGATGATGCCCTTCTGTGCTCTTTCAATGTTATAATCCGCAGCCTGAATGAGCTTGAGAAGGATGTTTTCCACATCTTCTCCCACAT
Source organism: uncultured Eubacteriales bacterium (assembly GCA_900554725.1). GTDB lineage: Bacteria > Bacillota > Clostridia > Christensenellales > Christensenellaceae > QANA01. The sequence continues at coordinate 2,124 of USII01000154.1, read as the reverse complement.
AGCCTGCCTCAGTAAGCGAAGTGGCATCTGCAATTGCAAAGGGCACATTTAAAATGCGCGCCAGCGTTTGTGCAAGCAGTGTCTTTCCACACCCTGTCGGGCCAAGCATTAGAATATTGCTTTTGGAAAGCTCCACATCGTCGGACTTAGAGGATGTCGCAATGCGCTTATAGTGATTATATACCGCAACAGAAAGGTATTTCTTTGCCCGTTCCTGTCCGATAACATATTCATCCAGCGCAGCGACAATCTCTGCCGGCTTGGGCAAATGCCCCAGATCTGGCGTGCTCTCCGCAGTAAAATCTTCTTCGATAATTTCTCTGCAAAGCTCAATGCACTCATCGCAGATATATACACCCGGCCCAGCGACAATGCGCCGAACCTGCTCTTGATATTTTCCGCAAAAAGAGCATTTGACCGGCTTGGTCTCGTCAGTTTTATTGTTCATATTCACCTCTGGTTAGCGTCTTGCAGGGATAACCTGGTCGATCAAGCCATATGCTTCCGCTTCAGCGGAGGACATATAGAAATCTCGCTCCATATCCGCCTTGAGAAGATCCAGCGGTTTTCCCGTCCGCTCTGCAAGGATACTAGCTAACTTTTCTTTGATTTTTAGAATCTGCCTTGCCTGGATTTCAATATCCGTGGCCTGACCTCTCGCCCCACCCAGTGGCTGGTGAATCATAATCTCACTGTTGGGCAGAGCCTTCCTCTTTCCTTTCGCCCCAGATGCGAGCAAAAATGCCCCCATCGAAGCTGCCAATCCTACACAGATTGTAGATACATCGCACTTAATATACTGCATCGTATCATAGATAGCCATGCCAGCAGAAACAGAGCCACCCGGGCTATTGATATACATGAAAATATCTTTATCCGGATCTTCTGCTTCCAGAAAGATCATCTGCGCCACAACCAGATTGGCCGTAAGATCGTCAATTTCTCCCGATAGGAAAATAATTCTGTCTTTTAGCAGGCGGGAATAGATATCATAGCTGCGTTCTCCCCTGTTTGTCTGCTCAATTACAATAGGAACAAAACTCAAGAACCTCAACTCCTCCTACACCGCTTCAAGCGGCGCCAATTTTTTATTCTTCCCGCACCAGACCGGGATTGCGCAGGAGCACCGTTTTGAGGTAAATGGCATCCACCAGCGTTTCTGCCAGCTTTCCCTCAAAAGAAAACTGCACGCCGCGCACGTTGGTTAGCTCCGTGAGCGTGTTCACAATGGCGTACACCAAATCCCGTTCGGCGGAAAAATCCATACCCTGGCAAAGCCGGTAAAAATTCGCGCTCAAGTTCACATGCGCCACACCGTCGGCGATGCGCACGCCCAAAATATCGTCGCCACTGCACCCATCCGGGAAAGCGCTGATCCATCCATTTTGATCCTGCATCAGTTGGATCAGCAAAAGCCGGGGCGACCGCGCGACGATCGGCGATACCACGCGCTCCACAGCACGCAGGCCTCCCTCTTCCGCCCGAAAATACAACCGGACGACGTCGCCAATTTCATCGGCGAAATCGCTGCGCAAAATCACGCCCTCCTCAAAGGAATGCACGGCGCCACCAGCGGAAATTTCGCGGAACAGGCTGCCTTCCACGGAAATCTGCACGCCGTCGATTTCCGGAATAAAGCTCGTCATCGTGAGGGCAAGCATGCCCACAAATTCATACGCCGACACGCCCGCCTCTTCCATCAGCGAACGAATCTCCTCGGTGAAATCCAGCCGCAAAAAACGAAATCCTTCTTCCGTAACCAGCACCGAAGGCGTGGAAGCGAGCGCGTTCACCGCATTGAGAACCGGCTGCGCGTTCACTTCTTGCGCAGGCTGCGAAAGCGCGGCTAGCAGCGTAGTGGCATAATTGCCATCCACAAAGGTCAGTTCCCGGGCTTCCGCCACAAACCATTCCCCTTCGCTGGCAGGGAAATACAACAGCGCCACGCGATCCATGCTGGAAACTTCGCTCACCTGAGCGCGCTGCGCATCCGCCTGTTGCTGCGCCCATAGGGCGGCAAGATCGCCATCCGATTGCGTCATTACCCCCATTGGCAAGGAAAGAATCGCTTCCTGGCTGTCTCTTATACACATCTCCGAGCCCACGAGACCAGAGAGGATCTCG
>USII01000153.1 GCA_900554725.1 uncultured Eubacteriales bacterium | reverse complement strand
AGCACAGGCAACCATATGGCAGAGAATGAAAGAAAACCTCGGCACGGTGAGCGCAGATGCGGTTCTTTCTGCCGGCATAGAGAGATTGCAGGCCACTGGCATTACCTTTAAAAAAGCAGAGTATATAACAGACTTTGCCCAAAAAGTAAAGAATGGAACCTTTGATTTGGAGGGCATCTGGCATAAAACAGATGAGGAGGCGATAGCGGAACTATCTGCGCTCAAAGGGGTTGGAACCTGGACAGCCGAGATGATTCTGCTTTTTTGCATGCAGCGCCCAAATGTATTCAGTTATGGAGATTTGGCGGTTTTGCGCGGCATGCGCATGGTATATCACCATCGGGAGATTGACCGCGAACGGTTTGAAAAGTACCGCAGGCGCCTTAGCCCCTATTGCAGTGTGGCAAGCTTGTATTTTTGGGCAGTAGCCGGCGGGGCAATTCCTGAGATGAGAGATTATGCGTCCAAAAAGAAGGGCAAACAAAATTTGAAAAAGGGAAAGGTGCGGGCAACTTAGAGTGGGAATTCTATGGGAAAATGTATCTTTTGTCAACAGTGCAGCTGGCGTATTCAGGCCGCCCTGTGCGGCGCGGATGATTTGATCTCACTTATCTTCCCGTCTGCCGTGCTGAGGGCATAGATGCGGCTGTAAGGCTATGCAGGTGATATGATGAAAAAAGGGCGTGGCGGTTTGCGCTGAAAAAAGCGGATATGAATTTATTGTATTGAGGAAAGGAACAGGCTTATGATTTCAAACAATGCCGAGATTGTACAAAAATCCTTTACCGAGCAGGCAAAGCGCTTTGAGAGCAAAACAATGAGCTTTACCAAGCAGGAATATTTAGAGCATACGGTTTCCTGCATCGAGCCGAAAAAAACGGACTCTGTGCTGGAAGTTGCGGCGGGAACCTGTGCTTGCGGGCGCGCTCTTGCCCCGTTTGTCCAAACTGTGCTCTGCCTCGATATGACGGCCGCAATGTTACAGGTTGGAAAGGCTGCGGCCGAGAAGCAGGGGCTGCATAATATGGCCTTTGTGCAGGGCGATGCCGAAAAATTGCCGCTTTTGGATGGGAGCTTTGATATTGTAATTTCCCGCCTCGCATTCCACCATTTTGCCCATCCAGCGCGCTGTTTTTCAGAAATGGCAAGGGTTTTAAAAATAGGTGGGAAGCTGGTTACCATTGATATGGAGGCGGCGGAAGAACCGCTGCGGGAGATAGAAGATGAAATAGAAACTCTGCGCGATCCATCCCATGTGCGAAATTTGAGTAAAAATGAATTTGTGGGGCTATTTCAGGAAAATGGCATGGCCATCGCGATGGTGGACTGCACGGAAATCCCCGTTTCCCTTTCTGCATGGCTGGCGCTGACCAATACGGCCGCACAAACATCTGCGGATATTTCGAAGCGCTTTGCAGGCGAAATGGCTGGAGGCCGGTTGACTGGCTTTCGGCCATATCAAGACGAGGGGGAGATTTATTTTAATCAGCGCTGGCTGATGGTAATCGGGGAAAAGAAATAGGGGGCAAAGTAAGGGTTTGGGCATTCTCAAATGGAACAAGCCAGCAAAAAGCCAAGAAAGAGCGGTATGAAATCCATCAAACAGGGCATAGAAAGAGGCGAAGCGGCCATGCCATCTCCAGTGATTCGGGAGACTGAAGCAAAAAGCATTTTAACAAAATCCAACTTGCCCGTGAGCGATTATTCTGTAAACCCCTATATCGGCTGCACTCATGCCTGCAAATACTGTTATGCCTCTTTTATGAATCGGTCTATGAGCCACCCGGAGCCCTGGGGGGAATATTTAGATGTAAAGCGCTGGAAGCCAATTGGGAATTTGCAAAAAGTATGCGGGAAAAGAGCTGTTTATCGGCTCGGTATCCCTATGCTCCTTGGGAGCAAACCGATAGGCGCCCAAAAGACAGGCTCTTGCTGAGGCTTGAAGAAAACCTGTATGTTGTAAAAATGCGGGAGGAAAAGTTTTGCAAAAAGTTTTGCTGGATACGGATATTGGCGGCGATATTGACGATGCGGTTTGCCTTGCCTATCTGTTAAGGGAGCCGCAGTGCGAACTTTTGGGCATCACGACTGTCTGCGGGGAAGCTGAAAAGCGCGCGGCTGTGGCAGATGCCATCTGTAAAGCCGCAGGAGTGAAGATCCCTATTGTGGCCGGAACAGATGGCACCCTGCAGCCCATTTCGCTCTACCCGACTCCTGAAGGGGCAGAGGCGCTCCTGCGCTGGCAACATAGCACCTTTCAAAAAGGGGATGCACCTGCATTTCTATATGAAAAAATCAAGGAAAACCCACATGAGATTGTGCTCATTGGCATCGGAAATATGACGAACATCGCATCGCTGTTCTGTGCATATCCCGATGCGCCCGGCCTTTTAAAGGGGCTCTATGTGATGAACGGCTATTTCGGCTCGCAGCCGCTAAAAGAGCCATATTACAACTGGAATTCCTTTGCGGATCCGCTGGCTTCCAAAATCGTGTTTTCTGCCAGAGTGGGAGTACATAGGGCCATTCCGCTGGAAGTGACAGATATGCTCACCCTAAGGGCAGAGCAGGCGGGAAGAATTTTGCGGGCGGATAGCCCTTTATTGGAAGCCGTTCTGGATTTTGGGAATGCATGGCTCCAAAGCGCAGGCAAGCTGACGCTGCATGATCCGCTGGCGGCGGCATGCATTTTTTACCCTGATCTCTGCAACTATGAAAAGGGGTTTGTACAGGTGGAAACCGAGCAGGAAAGCAGGATGGGAGGCACTGTATTTACGCCTTCGGCAGATGGAAATGTGGAGATCGCAAAAGATGTGAATATAGAGCGCTTTTATCGTGTTTTGTGTGCTGCGCTGTATGAAGGGCGCCTAGCGCCATAATGTCTCTATTTTTTTGCTGGCATGAGGGGCTGAGCCGTAAAAGGGCGGCCTTTCGCATTGGCCCATTTTTCCGCCAGAGCAGGCGGCAGCCTTCGCCTGGCAGAAGAGAAGGGGGTTGCTCGATAGGAAAATCCGGAAGGCGTTTTCTAATCTTTCGAGATTTTCTTATCTGTTTTTTAAGCGGGAAGCCTATCTTCGCCTCAATCCTTTCAGAATGACTGAAGTTCTGTAAGCAAGTGTTCCATTCTGGGGCACCAGTGGTGCGCGCGAGCAGCACGCCGTACGCC
>USII01000152.1 GCA_900554725.1 uncultured Eubacteriales bacterium | reverse complement strand
TAATCCACCACAAGCAGGGCAAAATTCCCCTGATTCATGCGAGCCGCATATGGTTTTGTCTGCACCATATAGGTCCAGGATACCATCCGCGAAAGCCCCTTTTCGCCGGCAACCAGCTGCACTCCATCCAGGTTCAGGTTTGAAACATCCTCGCATGTGACCATATAAAACCTCCCAAATATCGCTTCCTGTCAGTTTTTCCTAAAATATCCGATCCCCCGCTTCTGCCTTTTATGCGGTTCTCTCCCAAAGACTGTGGACTCGCGGAGGAAACAGCATCGGGGTTTCGCTTGGAGACGATGCGCTCCATATGCCGCACAGCTCTTATCGGCAGCATGCATGCCCGCTTTTGGCATACGCTCGGCAGATCGGCAACGCTTTTCTCCGCCAAAACAAAAAGCGCGTTTTTTGCCGCCCTGGTTCGATGCCTTTTCCCGGCCAGGCTCCGGCATTGCTCTGCGCCATCCCGCGATTCGCCAAGTTCATATGCCGGAATCCCATCCGGCTCGAAAGCGGCAAGGCGCCACCGTGCCCACCCGCTTTCAGATCCAGGAAGGATTGCTTTCTTTTTGCACTCCGCCCTCACGGCCGATTCATAAATGGCGCTTTTCCCAGAGGACTCCTTTTGATTTGCGAGAGATGCAAATCAGAAGCCTTCTTCCAAAATAACGCCCACGCTCCCCACATAAGGCGCCTTATTCTCTGCTGAAGTTAAATTCGCTGCATCTTTTTATCGAGATAATAATACAACCGCCTCAATGTGCGTCGTTTGCGGGAAGAGATCGACAGGCTGAACAAACCGCGCAAGATACCCGTGCTCCGAGAACAAAAGTAAATCCCGGGCCAGCGTCGCAGGATCACAGGAGACATATACCACTCTCCCCGGCCTGCTCTTGGCAATATCCTCCACAACTTTTTTCTCCAGCCCCCGGCGCGGCGGATCGACGATTACAACATCGATTTTTCCCGCCTTTTGGGAAACCTGCCAAAATCCATCTGCACAGTCGGCACAGAGAAATTCCGCGTTTTCCAGACCATTCCTTTTCGCATTCTGCTTGGCGTTCCAAATGGCCTGCTGTACAATCTCTATACCATAAGCTTTTCCCCCAAGCTTTGCAGCATAAAGAGCCATGATCCCCGCTCCACAGTAAAGATCCACCACAACTTCCCCAGGAAGGATTCTCGCAAGTTTAAAGGCAGTCTGGTAAAGCAGCTCGGCCTGCTCATGGTTAATTTGCAAAAATGTCTGAAGGGAAATATCGTAAAAAAGCCCGCCCAACTCTTCTAAAATGCTTGGAGATCCAAATAGAACTTTTGTCGTATCCCCCAGAATTTGGGATGTTCGCCTTTTGTTGATGTTGAGCAGAACAGAATAAACCTCCGGAAGCTCTATGCGCAGGCTGCGGATGAGCTCCTTTGTATGCAGCAGCTCATCTGAGCAGGCCGCGATTGCCACCATCATCTCCCCCGCATGGCTGCACCTCAGAATCAGATGCCGCAACAGGCCTTTCCCCGTTTTTTCCTCATAGGCTGGAATGCCAAACGCATTTGCCCAGTTTCGCACAATGCCAATGGCCGCATTCATTTCCCAGGACAGCAGCGGGCACTTTTGGATTTCAATAAGCGCATGGCTTTTTTTCTTATAGTAGCCGATCTCTATTCCATTTTTCCCTTGTACAATGGGCAAAGCCGCCTTATTTCTGTATGCAAAATGCTCTCTTGCCGGCAGAGGAAATCGAATTTCCGCATCCTCTGGAATTTTAGCTATTTTGCGCATGCAATTTTCTACCCGATGATTCTTATAGACGAGCTGACCAATATAATTGCTGTGCTGCAGCTGGCAGCCCCCGCATTCTCCAAAGTGCGGGCATACTGGCAATACCCGATTTTCGCTGCGGCAAAGGCGCTCTACCAGCGCGCCCTCCGCATAGTTTTTGGCGGTCCTTTCGATACGAATCTTCCCGCGCTCGCCCGGCAGAAGATCTGGCACAAACACGGCAACTCCATCTGCGCGCCCCACGCCTTTTCCTTCCAGCGTCAGATCGCTGGCTTCTATTTCATAAATTTTCCCCGCCTGCAGCATGCTTCTTCTCCATCTTTCTTTTATACTGTATCTTTTACAGTATAACACGATTTGTCCGTCGCCGGCAAAAATGATATAATGTTTTCACAAATAGAGGGGGGAAACCATGGATACACTCTTGCTTATTTTGTGCCTGCTGACTGGCACTTGCCTTATCCTTCTTATTACTCTGTTGGTTCGCTGCCCGAATACCTGGCGGCTTTCTAAAAATTTAGCAGCCCTGGAGCAGAGCAAAGCCGCAGAAAACGCTGTGCTGCGCGGCGAAATCAACACCTCGATAAAAAATCTGAGCCAGGTTTCCCTGACAGCTATTTCCAGCATTGGCAGCTCGACCAGCCGCCAGCTGGAGGAAATGCGCGCCTCGTTGGACAGGCAGCTCGCTATTTTGCGTGGAGAAAACCAGAAAAGCCTAGAACGCATGCAGGCCGCTGTGGATACGCGCCTTTCCGAAACACTCAAGGCCAGCCTGGATACCTCGTTTCATTCTGTCAGCACACAGCTGGAACAGGTTTTTCAGAGCATGGGGGAGATGCGAGCCATCGCTGGCAATATCACCGATCTGCGTAACCTCCTTGCCGGCGTGAAAAACCGCGGAACTTGGGGTGAAGTGCAGCTTTCTGCGCTCATCAGCGATATTCTTGCACCTGCGCAGTATCAGGAACAGATGACCATCCCCGGAACACAGGATCGGGTGGATTTTGCCATCAAACTCCCTGGCAAGGGTAACACCGTATACCTGCCCATCGATTCCAAGTTTCCCATGGATCGCTATGCTTCTGTGCTCCTTTCTCAGGAAAGCGGAGATGCCAAGGATCTTGCCGCTGCCAAATCCGGGCTGATCAGGGCCGTTTTGGAAGAGGCGCGCAGCATTCAGAAGAAATATATTTCCCCTCCGGATACGACGGATTTCGCCGTCCTTTTTGTTCCCTCCGAAGGGCTTTATGCCATGCTCGCGGCAGAAGATCTGCTCTATACGCTCCAGAGGGATCAAAAAATTCTGCTCTGCGGCCCTTCCACGCTCGCTGCCCTATTAAACAGCTTGCAAGTGGGCTTTCAGACGCTGGCCATCGAGCAGCAGTCTGGGGAAATTTTAAAGC
>USII01000151.1 GCA_900554725.1 uncultured Eubacteriales bacterium | reverse complement strand
ATATCACACAGGCCCACAAATGGCAATCGCCCGCCGAAAACCGGTGGGCGATGGATGGCGCGGCTATAAGGAGAGCTGCTGCTGGCTAAAGCTCGCTGATGTTATCGATCTTTCCATCCCGCATATCCAGAGCGAATCTGCGCACGGCAAAGATATGCTCTGAGAGCTTTTCGCAGCAGGCCAGTTCCCCCGGACGGACAAATTGATCGGGCGCAGGGAAAGAATCGCCAAAAAACTCCAGAAGGTCCTGAAAGCTGAGCTCCCGCGCGAGGGCGGGGGAGAGAAAGGAAAGGGCAGCCTTGGCATCCCGGCACGCAATTGCTGCGCTGAAGGCGCGGGCAGGGTCTGCCTTTTCGCCTTCCCGGCGCACGAGGGATATTTCGGGGTGCAGCAGATCTTTGGAAAACCGCTTGCGTATCTGGTAGCCGCATTCCCCGGCCGGGCAGAACAGCTCCAGCTCTTCCTTGGAAACTTTATAGCTCAGGCAGGGCTCGCAAAAGAGAAGCTTTTTTGCCTGCACGGCCAGGCATGCCAGGGCCTTTTTATCCTTGCCAATAAGCTCTGCCAAGGCATAGAGCTCTCCGCCCAACCAAACGGCAGAGATGCTCCCACTTTCGGCCTCAAAGGGAAGCGGCGCGGCAAATAGAATTCGTCCGTTTTCCTCCAAGGAAAAGCAGAGCACACGATCGAAATAGAGCTGCGCGCGCAGAGGAGGGCCATTAGAACGCAGAGAGCGCGCTGCAATCAGGTAGGGAAGGCTTGGAACGCTGGCATAGGGAGGCGTGAGCTGAACACAGCAAACCTCTCCCAATAGATAGACGCACAGCACACCGTCATCCTGCACAATTGCCGGTTCTGGCTGGGAAAGATCCAAAATGCGGGAAAAGGGCAGAAAAACCTTCCCCTCTTCCTGGCCAAGAGGAGAGAAGGAAAGGCAAAACCGCCCCCGGGGAATGCAGAGGGAAAGCTCCCCTCCAAGAAGTTCCCCGGCGAGGGTGCCGTTTAGATAGATGAGCCCGTCCGCCGGGCTGGAAATTTGAAGAAGGTTTAAATGATCCATGCTATACTATATTCTTCTTCTTTGCCGGAAAGTATAAAAAGTTCTATTTCCGGCAGTGCGGCATAAAAATACACTAGAGATTTTACCAAAGCAGAAGTTTTTCTGCTTTTTTGTTTTTTTGCCGCCTGGCATATTTTTCTAGGGCAGAGCGCATAATATGGATAGAAAATCGAAAGGGTGAGAAGTTATGGCAGCAAAGCAAGGGCATGATCGGCATACTTCTGGCAGAGCCGGTTGGAGCAGAGAGGAAACCGAGTTGCTGTTTTGGGAAACAGATCGGGCAGCAGCGGCAGGACAGCCGGTAAAACAGGCCTTTGAGGCAGTAGCCCAAAAGACAGGCCGGCAGCCAAACAGCATCCGCAACTATTATTATATGAAGCTTCGGGAAGAGCCGGGCCGCGCAAAGGCGGCGTTTGTGCCTTTTGGAGAAAAGGAGCTTCGCATGCTGGCAGAGGCGATGTTAATAGGGCGTGCAGAGGGGAAATCTGTAAGAAGCATTGCCCTGCAGCTGGGCAACGGAGAGAAAAAAGCCATGCTGCGCTATCAGAATAAATATCGCGGGCTGATGCGCGCAAACCCCGGATATTTGCAGAATGTGCTGCGGGAATTGCAGGCAGAGGGCAGGTTGGCAAGCGGGGTGACGCTGGCTGCCAAAAGGCGAAAGCGCCCAAGCGTGGAACAGACGCTCGCCGAGCTTGCAGATAATCTGGCTCAATTGGGCAAAGATGGAGAGGCTGTACTCTATGGCCTAAACAATATCATCTCCCTGGCAGCGGCGCAAAAGGAAGGAGAAGGGCAGACAAAGCTTCTTTCCCAACTCTCTATGCAGTGCGCGTGCAACCAGGAACTGGAGGGACAGCTCCGCATGCTTGGGAGCCAAAGTCAACCGGCTTTTTCCCAGGAGAGTGGCGAAAAGCTGTAGATAGCAGGGCGATGATGGCTCAACAGGAGAACTTTGCCGCAGGAACAGGCACTGCCAGTTTCTGCCGCAAAGCTTTTTTGTTTGGCCGCGCAAAAGGGAATTTTTCGCTTTCTGGACAAATTGTGCCTTTTTTTGATATGATGGTGTTAAAAGCGTTGCCTTAATGTATAGGCACAGGGAGAGAAAACGATGAAGGTCCAGAAACAGGAAATTTTAAAACGCCTGGAGCAGGTTTATCAAGGGGCTGTTCCTGCGCTGCATTTTGCAAACCCCTTTGAGCTTTTGGTGGCGACAATCCTTTCGGCGCAGTGCACGGATGCACGGGTGAATCAGGTCACAAAATATTTATTTTTGAAATATAAAAATGCAAGAGAATTGGCTGCGGCTGACTTTGAGGAGCTTTGCGAAGATATCCATAGCTGCGGCTGTTACCGCGTCAAGGCGAAAAACCTCATGGGCATGGCCAAGATATTGGAAGAGAAGTATGGAGGGGAAGTGCCCGCGGATATGGACAAGCTGACAGAATTGCCCGGCGTGGGGAGAAAGACTGCCAATGTTGTGCTCTCCAATGCCTTTGGCATTCCCGGATTTGCAGTGGATACGCATGTATTTCGGGTGAGCAACCGGCTGGGGCTGGCTCAGGCGGAGGATGTGCGCAAAACAGAAGAGCAGATGTGCGCCCTGATTCCAGAGGAAAAATGGGGGCAGGCACACCATTGGCTTATCTATCATGGCAGGCAGATATGCCATGCGCGCAAGCCCGCCTGTTCCGATTGTTTTTTAAACGATCTTTGCCCGAGTGCAGCAGTGCTCTCCTCCAAATCGAGCGGGGAGGAGAAAAAAACCGAGGCGGCGCGAGTATCCGGTGGGAAAAAGAAAAATGCAAAGCCGGCAAAGTAGGCGGGAAAAAGGATAGCTGTGCGCAGAATGCGTTCTGATTTTTTTGCTGGTGCAGAAAAGCAGGAGATAGGATAGGAAATGATCGTAGATAAAGTAGTGATCAGCATTAAGGCGGGGGATGGCGGCAATGGTGCAGTCAGCTTTCGCAGAGAAAAATATATTGCGGCTGGCGGCCCGGATGGCGGAAACGGCGGAAAAGGAGGGGATATTCTCTTCCAGGCAGATAAGGATATGCGCACGCTGATCGATTTTCGCTATAAGCGCAAATTTGCCGCCGGAAATGGTGAAAACGGCCGGGCCAAGCGCTGCTTTGGCCGTACAGGAGAGGATTGTGTTATTGCTGTGCCCCGGGGTACCC
>USII01000150.1 GCA_900554725.1 uncultured Eubacteriales bacterium | reverse complement strand
CCAGCATGCAGAGCATGGGCGCGAACAACATCACCGTCAGCCTGACGCAAAAAAGCGACAGCGATTACACCGAGGGTGCGCAGACGCGCATGTTCCGCCCAACCACTCCCGGCGCGGAGGACCTGCTGACGGACGAGATGCTGGCGGATTACCGCGCGCTTTACGGCGGCAGCATCTACGCTGTCAGCCTGACACAGAGTCTTGGCAGCTATACGGTAAGCACAAACGCGGACGAAGCCGGCGTGAACGCCACGGGCGTGAACACCGAATATGCCGCCGCCAACAGCGTGGAGCTGTCCCGCGGGCGCTTCTTCACGGAGGAGGACGAGGAAAAAGCCCGCACGGTGGCCGTTGTGAGCGACGTGTTTGCCGAAACGCTGTTTCCAGGGCAGGAGGCCATCGGCCAGGCGTTCCAGCTCACCTACGGCACCAAGGTATACACATTTTATATCGTGGGGGTGTACCCGTATGAGAGCAACGGGCTCGTGCTGGAATCCACAGACGCCACCCCAACCACGGACATGTACCTGCCCATCTCCACGGCCAAAGCCATGTCCCATGCGGACGACGGCTACCAGAGCTTCACGGTGGTGGCGGCCACAGGCGTGGACACCAGCGCATTTCTGACGCAGACGGAAAATTTCTTCGCCGGCTATTACACGCGCAATACCTCCTATACGGCCACGGCCTCCAGCATGGAGAGCCTGATGGAGAGCATGACGGAGATGCTCTCCACCATCAGCCTGGCCATCGCGGTCATCGCGGGCATCAGCCTGCTGGTGGGAGGCATCGGCGTTATGAACATCATGCTCGTCAGCGTCACCGAGCGCACGCGGGAAATCGGCATTCGCAAAGCCATTGGCGCCGGCAGGTCCAGCATCATGATCCAGTTCCTCATTGAGGCGCTCATGGTAAGCCTGATGGGCTGCTTAATCGGCATCGCCATTTCCTGGGTTATCCTGGAGATTGTCACTGTCGTCGCCGATGGGCTTCTTTCTTTCCGGCTCTCCGCCGGCGTAGTGGGAATCGCCGTAGCATTTTCTATGGCCATCGGAATTCTATTTGGAATTTACCCTGCAAACAAAGCTGCCAAAAAGCACCCTATCCAGGCGCTGCGGTATGAGGGCTGAGCCGCGCAAAGGCGCAATGTTCTCGGCATAATATCGCGCAAAAACCGGATACCTGGAATTTCTCCCAGATATCCGGTTTTTTTACCCATCATTTCAGCCGGCAGCTTGCAGCAAGGCGGCATCTCCACTGCTGCACAGATTCAAAAAATCCAGGGAAATCTAGCCCTGGATTTTTTGAATGCATTTCTTTTTCCACCCTTTGCTTCAGGAGGCCAACTGCGCTCCCAAAGCGCGGCACTCTGCCTTAGCTTCCTCATCCGGCGCCTCGTTGGCAATCAGCCCATCTGCGACCAGCTGGCAGTCTTCTGCAATATCCGCCTGCCAATTGCGCATCCACTCTCCATCTCCCCAGCCGTATGATCCAAATAGCGCCACCTTTTTTTCTTTCAAAAGCGGAAGCACCGCTTCAAACATGGGTGCAAACTCCTCGCTTTCCAGTTCTTCCGCTCCCATAGAGGGGCAGCCAAAAGCAATTCCATCATATTCTGCAACCTGCCCATCTGAAAACTCGGCAGCAGTGAAGAGCTCTGCCTGCTTCCCTGCCGCCCGAATTCCCTCTGCAATCTCCTCCGCCATAGCCTCGGTATTGCCCGTGCCACTCCAATAAACTACTGCATATTTTCCCATATCAATCGCCTCTTTCTATATCATTACCCCGCTACTGTAAGCCGGGTTATGGAAAACCCTTCCATATGCCTGCGCAGGTAAATTCTCCTGCATTTTTCAAATTGTTCAAACAGCCTCCGCTCCTCCGCGCAGCTTTCATATACCTTCCAGCAGCCGCAATAGATGAAGTTTTTTCCCCGATGCCGAATAAAACCCTGTACATCCTTCAGTGGATACCCAAGGAACAGCCCAATCTCATGTGGGAAACAACTGCTTTGTTTGATGCGCGCCTTCAAGTGTTCGATCTGGGTTTGCATGCCGGCCGAGAGATCATAGCCGTAGCCCTCCAAAAAATCCTTCACGCCCGGGGCCTGCCAATCCCGAAAAAGCCCTGCCGGGCGGTATAGATAAACCAAACTGCGGTTCTGGGATACACGCAAAAACTCCATGCAAATTCCCTTAGGCTTTAATGCCTGTTGGCAGCAATGCAAGGATTCCCCTGGCTGCCCAGGCATGCTGAACATGCTTCCTGCTTTTAGCCCTGCAAGTGTCGGCGCGCAATGGCGGATGATCTGCTCCTCCATGGCACCTCCTAGCCTTGCTGCCCGCAGCGCTGCGCCAGAATTGCTTTTAAGGCCGTTAGACTGCTGCTGTGGCAGCGCTCGATAGGCGTATTTTTCCGTTTTGCCTCCACCATGGCGCATTTTACCATCTTATGAGAAATCGTCCCGGTAAAGACAATCATCAGATCCGGGCTGCCAAATTTGTTTTTCAGGCCATCTCTCATTTTGGCAAATACCTTTGCCTTACATCCATAGGAAGCGCATACTTCTTTATAAATGCAGGTCATGCATTCGTTTCCGCCTATAATGACAATGCTCAATTTTTCTACTCCCTCAAAACCATTGGTTAGTTTTAACTAACTCGCAATCCTATTCTTCCTCCAAGGAAAAAATATAATCCATATAGTTAGTTTTAACTAACCAAAGACATTTTATTGAACGGAAGTTATACCCTATGTCTATGATAAACAAAGAAGTGAGCGATTTTTCCGTGCAGGCATTTCACGGTGGCAGCTTCAAAACCGTGACAAAGGCCAATGTTCTGGGCAAATGGAGCGTATTTTTCTTCTACCTCACCGACTTTTACCTTTGTGTGTCCCACTGAGCTGGAGGATCTTGCCAATAGATACGAGGCATTCAAGGCCGCGGGCTGTGAGGTGTACGCTGTTTCCTGCGATACCCGCTATGTGCATAAGGCCTGGCATGATGCCCCAGAGTGCATCCGCAAGATGCAGTACCCCATACTGGCGGACCCGACTCATGACCTGGCCAAAGATTTTGAAGTGTATGCCGAGGCGGACGGCGTGGCCGGGCGCGGCAGCTTTATTGTAAACCCGGAGGAGAAAATAGTGGCCTATGAAATGACAGCCGGCAATGTGGGCCGCAACGCGGACGAATTGCTGCGCCGTGTGCGGGCCAGCCAGTTTGTGGCGCAGCATGGGAAC
>USII01000149.1 GCA_900554725.1 uncultured Eubacteriales bacterium | reverse complement strand
CAGCGCTTCGATGGCATCTCTGCGGTGCGCACGGATAATCTGGCGATATTCTTCCGCCACTTTTTTCGCCACTTTCACCAGCTCTTTTCTACGCTCTGCCGTGGGCTCTGGGAAAACCAGGCGGATAATCTTTCCATCGTTTGTGGGCGTAATGCCAAGATCGGAAGCGATGATCGCCTTTTCCACTTCCTTTAGCATGCTGTTATCCCAAAGGGAGATGGTGAGCATGCGCGGTTCGGGCGTGGCCACATTTCCCACCTGAGGAATGGGCGTTGGCGTGCCGTAGTAATCTACCATAATTCTATTTAAAATCTGGGCATTTGCCCTGCCTGCCCTTATGCTGACAAACTCATTTTTCAGCGCATCTATCGTCTTTTCCATTTTGCCCTGCGCCTTATCTATCGCTTCATGACTTGCCATATCAATTCCTCCTTATATCGATTGCTTGCTTAGCCTTATTTTACTTGAAGCCTCTTTATTTGACAATCCCTTTTTCTTTAGCGGATCATCGTGCCCATTTTTTCGCCCATAACCGCGCGCTTAATGCTATCCTTCTCGCTCAGGCCGAAAGCCAGAATGGGGATATTGTTTTCCATGCACAGCGTAACAGCCGTTGTATCCATCGCCTGAAGCCCGCGGGAAATCACTTCAAGGTAGGAGATTTCGTCGAATTTTTTGGCCTCGGGGTTTTTCTTGGGGTCGCAATCATAGACGCCATCCACATTTTTCGCCAGCAGGATGAGGTCAGCCTCCATCTCCGCCGCGCGCAGCGCCGTTGCGGTATCTGTTGTGAAATAGGGATTGCCCGTGCCGCATGCAAAAATGACAATTCTCCCCTTTTCCAGATGGCGCACTGCCTTTCTTCTGATAAAAGGTTCAGCCACTTTGATCATCTCAATGGCCGTTTGCAGGCGCACCTGCTTGCCCATGGCTTCCAGCGCATCCTGAATGGCCAGGGAGTTGATGACAGTCGCCAGCATTCCCATATGATCTGCTGTCACCCGATCCATATTTTTACCCTGACGGCCTCTCCAGATATTGCCCCCCCCTACGATAATGCAAACTTCCACGCCCATATCCGAAATCTCAGCTACTTGGCGGGCAACTGTATTGACAATCTCAAAATCGATATTCTCTTTTGAGCTCGATAGTGCCTCTCCGCTGATTTTTAGGATAATTCTCTTATACTTTGCCTCCATTGCGCATCTCCTCCTATAAAAAGAGAATACAATACCGCACTTCTATCTTGCAAGCCTCCGCCATGATCCGCCCCTTTTTTCCGCTCTGCCAATCATTTCGCGCACACCCAATCAAAACGCGCCCTGCATTCTCCTTTTTTACTTATCAACATGAAACGCCGCCTTTTCCCGCCATCCGGGCGCCCGAGCCGCCCATCCCACGGTGTTGGAACCCGCGCCGGAGCTTTGCGGCCCCGCCTGAAAGGGCCCAGAACTGTAATCGGCTAAAAATAGACATAGAAAAAGCGCCAAGCCTTTTGACTTGACGCTTATGTGGTTTTTGTTGCACATTCTGCCTGTTCTATTAGAAATTGCATAAAAGCGCGAACTCATAGTCGGGAAAACATTGCACATCAAGCCAGCAGTTATATTATAATATATGCTTCAAAAAAATACAACCTGTCGCCTTTATGAGCGAGAGGCATGAATGCACAATCGGAATAGAAAGATGCATTTTCCATATCTGCGGCACATTTTACCGCACAGGCGAATTGCACCCTTTGTTTTGCTCGCCCCCTCACTTTAACCGAGTATCTGCCGGCGCAAAACCCTTTCAGCTCCCGGCATAAAATGCGCACCATAAAAGAGTACAAAATAAAAAATCATTGCCGATATTTGGGGCGATTTTGGAATCGCCGCTTTACCATATCTTTTCCTGCCTATTTTTTTAGAATTCAGAAATAAAACCATCCCCGCACCTGCGGGGATGGCCTTATTTCAATGAAGCTATGCCGTTTCCGCTAAATATTGCCTATTTTTTTCTGCGCCTTAAGCGCCCGCTTATAGGCCAGTGCGGCAATCAGCATGCCTGCCGCTGCAACGCACAGAATGAGCCAGAACAGCATATTGCTGTTATCCCCTGTCTGCGGGATATTGCCCTCATCCTGATCGCCTTGCGTTGTTCCTGTTGCAGGAATGGTTCCCGCAGCTTTCGCATAGCCGCAAACCACACACTCCGCGTGCTTCGAGCCGGCCTCGGTCGCCGTCGCTTCCTTATCCGTTACCCAAATAAAGGTGTGGCCCGTCGGTTCGGTATAGCTATCCACATAGGAATCGCCGCAGATTTCACAGGTATGAGTCGTATAGCCCTGTTCCGTGCAGGTGGGCTTTGTTATTACTGGCACATAGACATGCCCTTCTACCGTGATTTCCACGGGCGCGCTTTCCGCTTCGGCGGAGGTCTTGCTTCCGTCCGAAGCTACCGCTTTGACGGTGTATTTGCCGGCTTCAGACACAGTAAGCTGGTTGCCAGTCTCGCCGGTCAGCGGCTCGCCGTCCTTATACCACTGATAGGTATAGGTAACTCCGTCCAGATCATGCGAAGGCGTCGCGGTAAGAACCGCTTCCGTTCCTATATGCGGGCTATCTACATCCGCCGAAACGGCGATATCCGGCGCAATAAGGGTCTGCCGCGCGGAAAACGGCTGGATAAGAAATCCGGGCCCATCATCGTGCCGGACTTGTGTGAGGACGAGAGAGCACAGAAGCTGCTGGCCGGCATATATCTGTCCTACCGTGCAAAAGAGGCAAAACGCAGGAAAGAATATCGTATTTCCTCTCTACAGGCGGTTGGAGACTACTGCCTGGATGAAAATGCCGCGCTGTTGTGAGCGGGACAGCCTGGTATTCTGCAATATTGGGTCAGGTAGGTGGCCCACAAATGGGTCGGGTAGGTAGCCCATAAATGGGCCAGGTAGGTGGCCCACGGCGCGCAAGGCAGGCGGAACACGCAAAGGACAGAAACGAAAATATGTTCGAATTTCTCATATTTATTTGCGCCATTCACAGGCTTATGCAAATAAAGATTGACCGGATTTTCAAGGCATTCGCAACAGGGATTTTCCTCTTCTTTGACCGATTCATACTTGCACGTTTTGCAATAGTGGTCAAAATATACCTCTTTATATGTGTCGTTCATCAATATCAAACCGCCTTTCGATTATCTGAATAATATATGGATTTTTGCACAATAAAAAATGCTCCATGACATTTATGTCACAGCATGAACATAAAAATAAGGAGC
>USII01000148.1 GCA_900554725.1 uncultured Eubacteriales bacterium | reverse complement strand
CGAGATCCTCTCTGGTCTCGTGGGCTCGGAGATGTGTATAAGAGACAGGGTGATAGATGTGCAGCACCTCCGCTGCAGCGCAGAGCTTATCTGCCAGATTTACAATTTTAGCTTCTTTGCTTTTGGGCCGTTCCCCCGCAATGGGCCACATATGGTTTAAAATGCAGTCCTTTTCCACTTCGTTTATCGAAAAATGTTTAGAGGCATTTTGCAGCGCCGCCAGGGGATGATATTTTGCGTGCCTTCCGATAAAATTATTTTTGTCATGCTGGTTATATAAAAACATATCGTGCAGCAGGCCGCCGCGCGCAGCAGAACGGAAATCCAGGCCGCGCTTTTTTGCCATACAGTAGCTCACAAAAGAAACGAACAGGCTGTGCTCCAGGCAGTTGACCGTGGGCACATGCTGGGAAATCTGGTTCATGGATTGAACGACATCCGATTCATAAAGATCCCGAATGCACTTAAAAAACTCATGGATCATCTTTTCACCTCACAAGGATATTATACCATGAAAAAACCCGCAGCGGAATGCCAGAAGAGAAGCAATTCTTGGGAATTGCGCAAAAAAGTTATAATGAAAGTAGTCTTTTCGCAAGGAGGGAGCCTGTATATGAACATAGTTCCTTGGATTTTGGCGGCGGCTGCCGCTGTAATAGCTGTTTTTGTGCTGGCCTCCTATGGGCTTTATCGCTATGCCTTGGTACGCCCTCGGGCACGCCGCAAGCCCAAGCCCCCAAGCAAAAAATGGGCGCCGCTGATGGAGCAAATCCACCAGGGCGAAGCATACTTGGATAGCCTGGAAAAGGAGCAGGTGCAGATATGCGCGCAGGATGGAACCCCTCTTTGGGGCGAATTATATCCGGCAGCAGATGCGAAGAGCAGCAAAGTCCTTCTGGCAATTCATGGGTATAAGACGAATGGAAAAGCAAATTTCAGCGTGTTTGCGGAGTTTTTCCGCGGCCTCGGCTATGCGCTTCTCATTCCAGATAATCGCGGGCATGGAAAAAGCGGCGGAAACTTCATCGGTTTTGGGTGCCTGGATTTTAAAGATTGCCTTTGCTGGATGAAGTTTATAAGGCAGCGCATGGGAAATGCCTGCCAAATTGTACTGCACGGCGTTTCTATGGGAGCGGCGACTGTTCTGATGGCCGCAGGGGAGCGGCCGGAAAATTTGGCAGGGGTCATTGCGGATTGCGGCTTTTGCTCCGCACAGGATGAATTTCGGCATGTGCTGCGCCACTACTACCACCTGCCCTCCTTTCCCTTTCTTCCCATTGCCAATTTCTTTTGTAGGCTGCGCGCTGGCTATGATTTTGCAAAAAACTCCGCAAAGGAGCAGCTGAAAAAGGCTAACGCGCCCATTTTGTTTGTGCACGGCGGAAAAGATCAGTTTGTGCCAACCTGGATGAGCGAGCAGATGTACGCCCAGTATCAGGGCCCAAAACAGCTCTATATTGCGCCAGATGCAGACCACGCAACCTCCTACTTTATGGATAAGCAGCAGTATCAAAAGCAAGTGCGCAGCTTTTTAGAGCGCTTTCTGCCGGCAGAAAAACGCTAGCCTGCAATTTTGCGGTATTCCTCCACAACTGCATTCCAGGTGAGCGAGCCGGTCTGCCCGGTTTGGGGCAGGCCATATTGTGCCTGAATCTGGCGGATGGCCTCTTGTGTGGCATCGTCATATGTGCCGGAAACCGAAACCCTCGGAAAGTTTGGGTTTGCCTCTGTGATGACAGAGAGCATCTGCTGCAGAATGCGCACATCCCAATCGGAAATGCCCGGGCTTAAGATGCGCCCCGGGTAGACAAAATCCGAATAGGAAAATGCTTCCGGAAGGGAAAACCGGGTCTCAGCATAGGAGAGAACAATGGCATTCCAGGTATCCCGATCGACAATCCCCGTTTCGGGAAGGCCGTTCTTCCTCTGCACTGCCCGGACGGCGTTTTCCGTCTGTTCGTCGAATGTGTTGCCAAGGGGAAGGATGGGGAGATCCGGATCAAAATAGCCCAGCACGCCCAGATAGTAGCGCAGCACGCGCACATAGTTGCCCGTATCCCCTGGGCGCAGCGCTCCTGGAAAAATGCGGCTCACTTCAGAAAGGGCAATTCCCTCTGTTTCCAGCTCGGAAAGGCGCTTGACGCTGACATAGAGGTATTTGATCTTATACCAGGTCGCTTCGCCCACAATGCCATCTTGCTCCAGGTTGAATATCTGTTGGAATTTGCGCACGGCTTCCTCTGTTTCCGGCGTAAAAATGCCATCCGTCTGCTGGATTTCTGGAATTGCAGGGTAGTTATCTCCAATGCGGTTGAGTTGGCGCTGAATCGTGCGGACATCCTCTCCCGCACTGCCCAGGCGAAGAGGAATGCCGGGATAGGAGGGAATGTTGGGCGCGATGGGGGCATTGGAGACGATATCGATATTATCTCCATAGTAGTACTGCAGGATTTCATATGATCCATAGCCCTGTTCGGCCAGCTCTACCGTGCCCCACTGGGAAAGGCCGGCGCATTGCCGTGCAGCACCGCTGCAATACTGGGTAAAATATGGAGCAACGCTGCCCTGTTGGACGACATAGCTATTAAAAATCTCATCCACGATTTGGGAGACATTTTCAAAGATATCTCTATCCTGTACAAATGCCTGGTCGTAGGCGATGGAATTTGTAATATCGAAATCATATCCCTGGCTTGGGTACCATTCTGTATAGATCCTATTGAGCGCATAGGTGATCTGCGCCAGAATATTGGCCCGAAGAGCAGCTTCCGGCCAGGTGGGGTAAATTTCGCTGGAGGCGACATTCTTAATATAGTCTCGGAAGGGCAAAGTGATATTGGGGGCGTCTGAATTGGGCGGCCCCAGATGCACGGTAATATTTTCGGGAATGATGGGTGTTGGCATGGCTCCTCCTTTTTATTCCTGTCTGGGAATGAGGTCGATAGGCTGAATGGATTTGACGCCCTCGAAAATCGCGCCGTATCGCAAATCCTGCGGAAGATAAAGCGGGTTCTGCACATGAATATCATATATGGTAAAGGGGTGTGGCTGAAAAGGCTTTTCCGAGCTGGAACGCGCTGGCGCCGGCAGAACGATGCCATCTATAATGCCGCTCTCGTCCGTATCCCCCTCGAAGAAAATATGCATATCCTCTCCAATCTGCTTGGAGATGATGATGTGCGTTCCCGGAACAGGCAGCGCCTGGCGCGCGGTGAACGCCTGGATTTTCAGCATCCCTTCTGCCGGGTTCTGGTTTAGAAACTGTTCGTAGTTCTGAGGCTCGCCGAAACTGGCGGGCGAAGGGTCCATTC
>USII01000147.1 GCA_900554725.1 uncultured Eubacteriales bacterium | reverse complement strand
GCAGCACAGTGCGCGAATATGGAAAGAGCATTGTTTTCTTGCATAAAATTCAGCGGGGAGGCGCGGATCGGAGTTTCGGCATAGAAGTCGCAAGGCTTGCAGGCCTTCCAGATGCACTTACAGAGCGCGCGAAGGTATTATTGGCCGTTTTGCAGAAAAATTCCAATACGGATTTAGGGCATATTGACTTTTCTGCTCCGCCAGAGCTCCCCAATAAGAGAGCACAGGAGGCGGAGAAGCTGCTTAAGAATATTGCACAGCTGGATATCGATAATTTAACACCTCTGGAGGCGCTCTCGCTGCTCAGTGATATTAAAAAGAAGGCGGTAGAGAATGGGTAAAATTCAGGTATTAAGCGAGCAGATCGCCAACAGGATTGCTGCAGGCGAGGTTGTAGAACGCCCGGCTTCTATCGTCAAGGAGCTGGTGGAAAACTCTCTGGATGCCAAGGCAACGGCGATTACTGTATCGATTTTAGATGGGGGGATCCGCGAAATCCGGGTGACGGATAATGGAGAGGGGATCTCGAGCGAGGATATGCCTCTTACTATTTTGAAGCACGCTACAAGCAAAATCTATACGCTGCAGGATTTGGAACGGATCTACTCCATGGGGTTTCGCGGCGAAGCGCTTGCAAGTATCGCCGCTGTTTCGATGCTTACGATAAAATCGCGCGTTCCAGAAAGCGATGCCGGAACAGAGCTTTTTGCTAAAGGTGGGAAAGTTGAATACATCCGAGAGGCCGGAACTCCGGAGGGGACATCCGTCGTCGTTGAAAACCTTTTTTACAATACGCCGGCACGGTTGAAATTTCTGAAAAAGCCAGGGAGTGAGGCAGCTGCAATTTCAGATATTGTAAGCAGACTCATTTTGGCCCGGCCGGATATTTCCCTTCGCTATACTGTTGGGGAAAAGACGCTCTATCACAGCCCGGGCAATGGTGAGATGTTGGATTCTATCTGCTCTGTCTATGGACAGGAAATGCGCAGGCATCTGATTGCTGTGGATTACCGCTTGAATCAAATTCATGTGACCGGCTATATAGGGGCTCCCAGCTTAACTTATAAGACACAAAAAAATGGAAGCCTGTTCATCAATCAGCGCTATATTCGCTCTGATATGATACAGGGTGCCGTGATGCGGGCATATGGAGAGCGGTTATTGCGTGGAAACTTTCCATTCTATGTGCTGCATTTGAATATGGATCTTAGCAGCGTGGATGTCAATGTGCATCCCAATAAACTGACCGTTCATTTTAGCGACGAAAATGCTGTGGAGTATGTCGTAATAAACGCGGTGGCAGATGCCCTGCAAAAGCAGCATTCTCCCCTCATGCAGGCCTTTTTGCGCCCTGAAAGCAAAGAAGAGGCAAGCTACGAGGAGCTTTCTGTTCCGGGCAGCGGCCCGGCGGAATCCATGCCGGATTTACAGTTTTGCAGTAAAGAAGGGGATATACCTTCGCCTGCTTCGGAGGAATGGCTTCAAAACTCCGATTTGGAAGGAAGTATAGAAAAAATTATGCGCATGGCGTCCGAGTATAAAAAGAATGGTCCGCTTGAGATTAACGCGTCTTCGGAAATTTCTTTTGCAGAGCCGCAGGATCATTTTTCCCTTGCCTTTGAGCAGGCGATACAACGCGATAAACAACAGGCGCCGGCTGAACAGCCTATGCTTATTTCAAACCTGCCCGATAGCCGGATCATAGGTGTCGCTTTTTCCACCTATATTATTGCCGAAGCAGGGGAAAGCTTATATTTTATCGATCAGCATGCGGCGCATGAGCGAAAAATTTATGATGCTCTCATGCGGGGCTTGGAAGAACGAGTGGTAAGCCAGCGCCTGCTGGTTGCACAAACGCACTCGATTTCTCATGAAGAACAGCTTCTCTTGAAGGAAAACCTGTCGCTTCTTGCGCAAATGGGTTTTGAGATTGAAGTTGGCCAGCTTCAATGCAAAGTTTATGCTGTGCCACAGATTTTAGGAGAAGTCAATGTTTCAGCAACATTGGAGGATATTCTCTCCTCTTTGGTGGATGCCGGCGTCCCAGAGATGGTCCGCAAAGACAGGATTGCAAAAGGTGCCTGTAAACGCGCGATTAAGGGAGGGCAGACCATGGTAGAAAGCGATATTCGGGAGCTGATTCGATATTTTTTGGAATCGGGAACTATCCCCAATTGCCCACATGGGCGCCCGATCGCCGTCTGCATTCCTAAAAAGGATTTGGAAATTAGCTTCAGGAGGCGCGTATAGTGGGGAGAGGAGAACTGATTGTCATTTTAGGGCCGACGGCTTCTGGAAAAACAGAGCTGGCGATCAAAGTGGCGCAGGCGTTGAATGGGGAAGTTATCTCAGCGGATTCCATGCAAATTTACCGTGAAATGCATATTGGAACAGCGCGCCCTCTCCCAGAAGAGCAGGGTGGGATAGCACATCATCTGATGGGATTTGTCGCTCCAGATGCAAATTACAGCGTTGCCTGTTATCAAAAAGATGCGCACTGTGCCATTCAGCAAATTCTAGAGCGCGGCAAACAGCCCATTTTGGCGGGAGGGACAGGCTTATATCTGAATTCTATATTATACGATATGGATTTTGCTGCTGCAAAGCCGGATGTGGCGCTGCGCGAGCGGCTGGCAAAGGAATATGAGAATAGCCCCGAACAAATGCATGAGCGTTTGCGGAAGCTGGATAAGGATGCTGCTGCGCGCATTCACTTAAATGATAAAAAACGCCTGATTCGCCGGTTGGAAATTTTGGAAAGCGGGGGCACCCGGGAGTATGATTTTCGGCGACCGCAATGCCGTTATCATGTGATAAGGATTGGCGTATGCAAAGAGCGCGAACAGCTTTATAAAGATATTGGGCGGCGCGTGGATAAGATGTTTCAAGATGGGCTGGAAGAGGAAGCGAGGCGCATTTATAGCCAATATGGCTCAGAAATCGCTGCTTTTGCGGCAATTGGCTATAAAGAATTTCTTCCGTATTTTTCCGGCTCGGAAACCCTGGAAGAAACGCGGGAAAAAATCAAGCAAAATACCCGCCGCTTTGCTAAGCGTCAGCTGACTTGGTTCCGAAGGGAACCGGATATCCACTGGTTTTACCGGGATCAACTTGAAGAGGAAGAATTGGTGCGCGCCGTTCTTGCGTGCATAAAAGAAGAAAAAAGGAGAGCGGAAAATGAGCGCATATGCGAGTCTACTGAAAAATGAATATGGAATTGATCAAAGAATTATTGAGCATATCTATGCCTGCAAAGAGGCAATTGCCCCCAAAATGCAGGAATTTGAACAGATACGCCAATTTAACAGTATAAAAGTGTTGCGTGCTTTCCAGGAATGCG
>USII01000146.1 GCA_900554725.1 uncultured Eubacteriales bacterium | reverse complement strand
GCCTGATGGGCTGGTTGATATACGCTGTCCCTTCCGGAGAGCACAGCTATCTTTATGGATGGCTGCTCAGCAGCAACCTGTTTTGGATTTGCATGGCGGTTTCTGCCCTTCCTGCGCTTTTTGGGAAGCACAAGTTTTCGGTTTTTACGGCGCTTGCTTTTCTCGCCGGCCTGCTGCTTGGCATATGGCTTGGGCCCAACCCCGAAGGGGCTTCTTTGGGGCAGGGGGATTATGGCTGGGCGATCTGGGGCGGTGTTTACCTGTTTTCCCTTTTGGGAGGGGCGCTGCTTGAGCGCTTTACAAAATGGAGAATGCGGGATATTGTGCTGTTATTTAAAAGGAACCCGTAACCCATTTGGGCAAATGGTTAAAAGAGCTGCGAAAAGGAGATTCTATGGATTTTGAAACATGTTTTCGGCAGAGCCGGTATTTGCTTTTGGAAGGGGCGCTGGGGGAGAGGCTGAAGCGGGAATATGGCCTTAAGATCGATGGGCCGGCGGCCATTGCGCCACTGATAACGCAGCCTGCCTTTTCTGGCGACGACACCCACCCGCCGTGCCAACCGGGAACGCACCGCCCTTGCCGGATATGATGCGCAGCTGCTGCGGGAAAGTGTGGCTTTTCTGCGGGAAGTGCGGGAGCAGACGGGCGGAACAGAGGGCATGTATATTGGAGCACTGATGGGGTGCCGGGGCGATGCATATCTGGGAGATGCCGTTCTGCCCTCTGCACAGGCAAAGGAATTTCATTCCTGGGCGGCGGATATTTTTGCAGAGGCCGGGGCGGAATTCCTTTATGCCGGGATCATGCCCGCTCTGCCAGAGGCAATTGGAATGGCGCAGGCTATGGAGCAGACTGGCCTTCCCTATATCATAAGTTTTATGATCCGAAAAAATGGAAGGCTGATAGACGGCACGCCCATCAGCCAGGCAATTGCGGCGGTGGATGCCTCGGTAGATCGCCCCCCGCTCTGCTTTATGACAAACTGTGTGCACCCCGCCCCGCTGCGCCAGGCACTGCTTCAACGGGAAAACAGGGCAAAGCCGGAGCTGGCGCGCTTTTTGGGAATTCAGGCAAACGCCTCGCCGCTTTCCCCCGAGGAGCTGGATGGCGCGCAGCAGCTGTTCTGCTCGGGCGCGCAGGAGCTGGCCGAACAGGTGGTGGCGCTGGAGGATATTCAACCCTTTAAAATTTTTGGAGGTTGCTGCGGGACGGATGAAACCCATATGGAAGCGCTGGCACAGCGGTTGAAAGAGAAGCTTTAAAAAAGGAAAGGCCATGACCTTTCCTTTTTTCATGGAGGGCAAAATACCTGTGCGCGCTGGTGCAGGGGCCCGCAGGTTAAGAGGGTGAGTAAAATGATAAAAAGAAGTGTTTCATTAAAGGAACAGTAAATGTAAAAATATGAGTAAGTATTGCAATATAGAAATGAATGGTCTATCATAGCAGATAAGAACAAAAAAGGAGCCAAAAGATGAAACAGAGTCTATCACAGATGATCCTGCACGCCATTGGGAGCAGTTCGCGCAATGAATTTTGCAGAAATGCAGGAATTAGCGCTGGAAATCTTTCCCGAATTTTGCGCGGCCAGCGCCCCCGGCCAGAAGTGCTGGCCAAAATTGCGGCGGCGGGCTGCGGTGTATCCTATGAACGACTGCTGGAAGCAGCAGGCTATCTGGAGCAGGAAAAAAACCGGGAAAACGAGGGCATTCCCGTCTATGGGAGTATTGCCGCAGGCAGCCCCATCGAGGCTCTGGAGGATTTTTCCGGGTATCTGCGGCTGGACCCATATAGCAAAACGCTGGGAGAGGATTGCATTGCCCTGCGCGTTGTGGGAGATAGCATGGATCTCGCGGGAATTCCAGATGGCAGCCTGGTGGTAATTCAGCGGGGCGAAAATGTGGAGGAAGGCAAAATATACGCTGTGATGGTGGGAGGAGAGGCTACGGTCAAGCGGGTTTACCAGAAAAGCGGCCATATCGTGCTGGCGCCGGTGAGCCACAACCCGGTCTATCAGCCGCAGGTCTATTTTGAGGGGGAGGATGTTCGCATTTTGGGCAAAGTGATCCTCTCGATTATAGAGGTTTCATGATGGGCGAGCGCATCATCCTGCATTGTGATTGCAATGGGTTTTATGCCTCCTGCGAATGCGTGCTGCGGCCCGAGCTTTCCCGCGTGCCCATGGCAGTGGCGGGAGATCCGGAAAACCGGCATGGGATTATTCTCGCCAAAAACGAGCTGGCCAAGCGCAGCGGCGTGCAGACGGCGGAAACCATCTGGCAGGCAAAAAGAAAATGCCCGCAGCTTGTTCTGGTTCCGCCCCAGCACGGCATATACCGGGAATTTTCCCGGCGAATCAACGCCATTTATGGGCAGTATACCGATCTGGTAGAGCCGTTTAGCATCGATGAATCCTTTTTGGATGTCACGGGAAGTCTGCACCTGTTTGCCGCCTCGGGCGGAGAATTGGCAGATCTGCTGCGCCGCCGGGTGCGGGAGCCGTGAAGTGGTAGGCGTCGCAGTTGGCGCCATAGCCCACGACTTCGGCATAGATGTGTGCGCCGCGGGCCTTGGCGTGCTCCAGCTCTTCCAGCACCAGCACACCGCTGCCTTCGCCCATCACAAAGCCGCCGCGCCGTGCGTCGAAGGGCAGGCTGGCCGCATCAGGGTCCGCAGCAGTGGAGAGGGCCTTCATGCTGGTAAAGCCGCCGATGCCCAGCGGGCTGATGCAGCTCTCGGCACCGCCGCAGACCATGACCGGCTCATAGCCGTCGCGGATGCGGTGGAACGCATCGCCCACAGCGTTGGTGCCGCCTGCGCAGGCCGTCACCGGGCAGGTACACATTCCCTTGAGGCCGAAGCGGATGGCGATCTGTGCTGCCGCCATGTTGGCGATCGCCATGGGGACGAAGTAGGGGCTGACCTTCTCCATGCCCTTTTCCTCGCCGCGGCTGTGCTGCTCCTCGATGGTGGGCAGACCGCCGATGCCGCTGGACACGATGACGCCGATGTTCTCGGCCTCGGCTTCGCAGTCGATGCCGCTGTCCTGGATAGCCTCAGCGGCAGCGCCCAGCGCCAGCAGGGTGAAGCGGGCCATCTTGCGGGCTTCCTTTTTATCCACGACGGTCTCGGGGTCGAAGCCCTTGACCTCGCCTGCCAGCTTGCACTTGAACTCGCTGGCGTCGAACTGGGTGATGGGGCCAATGCCGCACTTGCCTGCGCGGGCTGCGGCCCAGCTGTCGGCGGTGTTATTTCCAAGAGGGTTCACGGTGCCAAGACCGGTGATGACGACTCTGCGTTTTTCCATAGAAAAAGCTCCTTTTTACATTGCCATGCCGCCGTCCACACAGAGCACCTGCCCGGTGAGATAGCTGCT
>USII01000145.1 GCA_900554725.1 uncultured Eubacteriales bacterium | reverse complement strand
GGCATGGGCGCCGAGGGAATCCGCCTGTTGCTGGAGGCAAAAAAGGCCACCGGCATGCCTATCGTCACAGAGATCATGAATATTTCCCAACTCCCGCTCTTTGCGGATGTGGATGTCGTTCAGGTGGGCGCCCGGAACATGCAGAATTTCGATCTTCTAAAGGAACTTGGCCACAGCGATAAGGTCATCCTGCTCAAGCGCGGGCTGGCAAATACGCTGGAAGAGCTGCTTATGAGCGCCGAATATATCATGGCCGGCGGCAACGAGCGCATCATCCTTTGCGAGCGGGGCATCCGCACATTTGAAACATATACGCGAAACACTCTGGATATTTCTGCGGTTCCCCTCATCAAGATGAAATCACACCTTCCGGTTGTGGTGGACCCTTCGCATGCCTCGGGCCATTCCTACCTTGTGGAACCCCTCGCCCTTGCTGGCGCCGCAGCCGGCGCAGATGGCCTTATGATAGAGGTACATAACGACCCTGCCCACGCGCTTTGCGACGGGCCTCAATCCCTCTCGCCGCGCGCATTCGACGAAACAGCGAAAAAGGTTCAGGAAATTTTGCCCATCGTAGGCAAAACACTTGGGAGGTAGCAGCATGAAAATCGGCATTATCGGCCTGGGGCTGATTGGCGGCTCCATGGCAAAGGCCATCTCTGAACATACAGATCACACTGTACTTGGCTTGGACCTGGATCCTTGCATCGTCCTCAAGGCAAAGATGACAAAAGTCATCTCCCAGGAGCTCAGCGAGGATTCCCTTTCCTGCTGCGATATGCTCATTGTTGCCCTTTATCCGAAGGCCACGGTGGAATACATCTCCCAGCACGCCCATCAGATAAAAAAAGGCGCGCTGGTGATCGACTGCTGCGGCGTCAAGCAGGTAGTCTGCGATCCTCTGAAGAGCATTGCCAAGGAACATGGCTTTACTTTTATCGGCGGGCACCCCATGGCCGGCACAGAGCATTCGGGCTTTGAATATTCCCTGGCTTCGCTGTTTTCCGGCGCCTCCATGATTCTAACTCCCTACCCGGATCACGATCTGCGCTCTTTGGAATTCGCAAAGGAGTTCTTTTTATCGATTGGCTTTGGTTCCGTTGTTATCACGACGCCCTTTCTCCACGATAAGCGCATCGCCTTTACTTCGCAGCTTGCGCATATTGTTTCCAACGCCTATGTCAAAAGCCCCACAGCCGTCAACTTCAAGGGGTTTTCTGCCGGCAGCTTTAAGGATCTGACGCGCGTCGCCTATTTAAATGAGACGATGTGGACCGAACTCTTCTTGGAAAACCGGGAAAATCTGGCCCAGGAGATAGACAACATCATCGCGCGCCTCAGGGAATATGGCGATGCCCTAAAGGCGCAGGATGCTCCCGCCCTCAAGCAGCTTTTGAAGGAGGGCAGAGAGCGCAAGGAGGAGGTGGACCGGCTATGAGGAAAGTATCCGTTCCAGTCGGCGCCGGGTATGACATCCTGATTGGCGCCGGGTTGCTTGGTCAGGCTGGCAAATTGATTTTAGAGCGCTTTGCGCCAAGCAGAGTTGCCATCATTACAGATAGCACCGTGGATAAACTCTATGCACACCGCCTGCTCAGCTCCCTTCAGGAGGCGGGGCTTTGCCCCTGCAAATATGTATTTCCCGCCGGAGAGCGCAGCAAAAACCTCTGCGTATACGGCGAGATTCTGGAATTTCTGGCCAGCCACGAGCTGGATAGAAGCAGCCTGATCATCGCGCTGGGCGGGGGCGTAGCCGGCGACATGGCCGGTTTTGCCGCCGCGACATATATGCGCGGCATCCCCTATGTGCAGATCCCAACCACGCTGCTTGCCGCCATCGATTCCTCTGTGGGCGGGAAAACGGCGGTGGATCTCCAATCAGGGAAAAATCTCGCAGGTGCCTTCCACCAGCCAAGCCTGGTCCTTTGCGATACGGATGCATTAGAAACCCTCCCCGCCCAAATTTTTGCCGATGGCGCCGCTGAAGCCATCAAATATGGCGTGCTGGATTCCCGAGCGCTTTTCTCCCAGATTTGCAGCGGAAAAATCCAGGAAGATAGGGAGGAAATCATCCAAAAATGCGTCTCGATCAAGCGGGATTATGTTGTGCAGGATGAGCGGGATACTGGCGCGCGCCAGTTTCTAAACCTCGGGCACACCATCGGCCACGCCATTGAAGCATGCAGTTCCTTTTCCATTTCCCACGGTCATGCCGTCGCCATGGGCATGGTGGGCATGGCCAGGGGCGCATACCGCGCCGGGCTTTTGGAGGAGGATTGCTCGGGCGAGCTGGCGCAGGCGGCCGCAGTTTTTGGCATGGATACTCGCTGCCCCTACGCCCCAGATGCCCTTATTTCCGCCGCAAGCCGGGACAAAAAGCGAGGCGGAGCATTTATCACGCTGGTGCTGCCTGAACAAATCGGCAAATGCCGCCTGCAAAAAGTTCCTATGGAAACGCTTTTCCAGATCATCCGCTTGGGGGAATAGCCTATGGATATGCGCATTTCCCCTTCCCGCCTGAGCGGCGCGGTTTGCTCCATCCCCTCGAAATCCGATGCGCACCGCTCACTTATCTGCGCGGCGCTTTCGGATGCCCCAACAGAACTTCTCCTGCAGAGCACTTCCCAGGATATTGATGCTACGCTCTGCTGTCTCGAGCGCATGGGAGCGGCTTTTGATGTGCAGCCGGGCCGCATACGCGTTTCCCCCATTTTCACCCCCCAGCAGGGCGCAGAGCTAGATTGCCAAGAGAGCGGCTCGACCCTGCGCTTTCTCTTGCCCGTAGCCGCGGCTTTGGGCTGCGGAGCCAAGTTTACCGGCTGCGGCAGGCTGCCCAGCCGCCCAGTATCTCCCCTGCGAGAAGAGCTGATTTCCCATGGTTGCCAGGTAGATCGCCCCTTTCTTCCCATCGCCTTAAGCGGCCGGATGGAAGGGGGCGTTTTTGTGCTTCCAGGGGATATCAGCTCTCAATTTTTGACGGGCCTGCTGCTTGCTTTCCCCCTGCTGCCCCAAGGCGGAGAGATTGTGCTCACAACCCCGCTGCAATCGGCCAGCTATGTGGAGATGACCATTCACACACTCTCCCGCTTTGGCGTTTTGGTGGAGCGCACCGCACAGGGCTTCCGGGTCGCCGGCGGGCAGCGATACCGCTCCCCCGGCACTTTGGAGATAGATGCAGATTGGTCCAGCGCGGCCTTCTGGCTATGTGCCGGGGCCATCAGCGGTCAAATTCTCTGCCAGAACCTGAACTCGCTTTCCCCCCAGGGGGATAAAGCGATTGCTTCCCTGCTCTCTCAGATGGGGGCGCAGGTAAAGCAGCAGGGCTCCGGGCTTGCCGTATCCCCGGGCGAGCTTCGCGCCATTCGCATCGATGCCGGCCCC
>USII01000144.1 GCA_900554725.1 uncultured Eubacteriales bacterium | reverse complement strand
ATTCTGAATAGAAAGCGCAAGGGCGATATTCTCATACGCCGTAAGTGTATCCAGCAGGTTGAAATCCTGAAAAATAAAGCCCAGCTGTTCCCGGCGGAATTTAGAGAGTGCGCTGCCTTTTAAGTTCGTAACATCCTTGCCCTGCACAATAATGTTGCCAGATGTCACCTTGTCGATCGTGGAGATACAGTTGAGAAGCGTAGTTTTTCCGCTTCCAGAAGCCCCCATAATCCCAAGAAATTCTCCCTTTTGCACATCAAAGCTGATATGGTTGAGCGCCTTTGTAATGGCTCCCTTGCTTCCATAGTATTTTTCGATGTTCCGTACACTTAAAATCGATTCCATTTTACCTACCTCGTACCATACTGATGGGGTTCTATCCCCGCTTTCGATTCTTAGTGTATCCCAATTTGAGCGCACCTGCCATTTCCTTTGCTTACAGTTTTCTTACATTTCTGTAAGGCTACCAGCTGGAAATACAAAGTTGATGCACAGCCCGCCTTCCTGGCATGAATGCGCAAAAATCCCCATGCCCAGCTTGTCTGCCAGTTTTCTGCAAAGATAAAGGCCAATTCCCGTAGATTTTCCATATGCGCGCCCATTTTTTCCCGTAAAACCTTTTTCGAAAATGCGCCCAATATCCTGCTCATCCACGCCAATTCCATCGTCCTCGATATGAAGTACGATGTTTTCCTGCCGTTTTTGTGCCCAAATATGCAGGTGCTTTGCGCCATACTTGGAAGAGTTCTCCAGCACTTGCCCAATCATAAAGCCCATCCATTTGGAATCGGTATAGACTTGAAAGTCCAGCCGCTCCAGTTGCACCGCAATGCCCCTTAGAATCAGCATTCGCGCGCGGCTGCGCAGCGCGCCGCGCACCAATTCTTTTAGCTGATACCTGCGCACCAGATAATCCTGTTCCGCGCTGCTGCTCCTGGCATAGTAAAGTGCCTGCTCCACATAGGAATCGATCTTCAAAAGCTCACAGGCCATTACTTCCATTGCCTTAGAGGGATTATTTTCCGCAATCAACTGCCCCGAAGCAATGGGTGTTTTGATCTCGTGCACCCATGTTTCCACATATTCCCGATATTCTCTGGAATCCAGCTCATACGATGCAATTCTCTGCTGCATCGCCTGCCCTGCCGCCTCCAGCAGATCGCAAAGTGCATTTCCCTCTGCAAAGCCCGGAGGCTCCAGCACATCGTAGAGCATGTACTTTTCCTTTAGTTCCTGCTCTTTTTGATATGCTTCCCGGTAAAACCGGTATCTTGGCAGAAAATACAGCAGAAAGCAGGCTATCCCGCATGCCAAAAGGCACCCTTCAAAAAACAAAAAACCCTGCATACCCATATTGTATGCCAATAAAAGCCACCCTGAAAATGCCATTGTCAGGGCATAAATCAAGATACTCCATATCTGCTCATAAAAAAGCTTCTTGCCCATTCCATTTCCTCCTAAGCAAAAAGGGGCAGCAGACGCTGCTTCCTTTTAAACCAGATATCCGATTCCCCGCTTTGTAATAAGATAGCCTTCCCTTCCCACCTGCGCCAGCTTTTTGCGCAGCCGATTGATGTTTACTGTGAGCGTATTGTCATCCACAAACTCATCCGATTGCCAAAGAGCATTCATAATTTCTTCTCTGCTTACCGTTTGGCCCTTTTTGGCCATCAGCAGATGCAGAATGCGCATTTCATTTTTGGTGAGCTCTGCCTCCTTTTCGCCGCACTGAATTTTCCCCTCGCCTATCAACAGCGTAATTCCTTTGTGCTCTATTTTCTGTCCTTCCCGCCGATAGGTTCGGGCCAAAACCGCCGCAATCCGCGCAAGCAGAATTTGTGTATGGTAGGGCTTTGTGATATAGTCATCTGCTCCAAGGTTCATGCTCATCAGCTCGTCGCTATCGCTATTCCTGCTGGTTACTACAATCACCGGAATATCCGAGCGCTTTCTCAGCTCCCGGCAAATATAGTAGCCATCATACATGGGAAGATTAATATCCAGCAGGACAAGGTGCGGCTGTGCCTGCAAAATTTCCAAAACGATATTCGCCCAATCTCTAGAAGTCTGGCATTCATATCCATATTTTGTCAGCAAAGATGCCAGCTCTGCACTCAGGTGTTCATCGTCCTCCACCAGGAAAATTTTCTCCATTTCTATCCCCGCTCCTTTTCCGATGCCTGCATCCTTTGGCGCAAAAGTTTTGTATACTGCTGATACGCGGATGGGAGGGCCGCCTGCTCCAGCAGCTCTTCCGGTGCCCAAAACCGCAGCCCCTCCCATTTAGGCGTGCGCTCAAGCTCTATCTCATACGCGACCATTTGCCAGATGATATGGGTGAAAATATGCCGTGAGTTGGGCAGCTTTTGAATTTTGCCAACTTCTCCGCCAGCTTTCTTTATTTGGCCTACGATCTCCTGTTCCTCCGGCCAGCCCAAAAGGCAGGGAAATTCCCACATCCCCGCAAGCAACCCTCTTTTTGGCCTGCGCACCAGGGCAATTTTCCCACGCCGCCACAAAAGCAGCACTGTGCGCTGTTCCTGGCGTTTTTCTTTTTTGGGAGCGCGCACGGGTATTTGCGCCGTTAGCCCCCTCTTTTTCGCGACACAGGTACCCTGCACCGGGCAATGCCGGCAGAGCGGCTCTCCGTTTGGCAGGCAAACTGTCGCCCCAAGCTCCATGAGTGCCTGGTTAAAATCCCCCGGCGCTTCGTGCGGAATGATCTGCTCCAGTATCTTTCGAGTTTTGCTTCGGTAAGCGGCTGAATCGATTTGCTCCAGGCTTCCCGCCATTCTCGCCGTCACCCGAAGCACATTGCCATCTACCACCGGAACGGCAATATCAAACGCAATGGAAGCAATTGCTCCCGCAGTATATTCTCCAATGCCAGGGAGTTCTTTTAGCCGCGCAAAATCGGCAGGAAGCGCACCGCCATATTTTTCTGTTACCACTTTTGCAGCCTTTTGCAGATTGCGCACACGGCTATAATATCCAAGCCCCTCCCACAGCTTTAAAAGCTGCTCTTCCTCCACCGCCGCAAGCTTCCCGATCGTAGGAAGCGCTGCAAGAAAACGATGATAATATGGAATAACGGCCTCTACTCGCGTTTGCTGCAGCATGATTTCTGAGAGCCAGATATGATATGGATTTCTGTCCTCGCGCCACGGAAGCGCGCGCTTATTTCGTTCATACCACACAAGCAGCGGAGCAGCAGCAGCCGCCACAGGGCGGTCGTCTATCGCGGAAATCGAACTGCGGAGCATTTTCATGCGTCTGTCAGCTCGCCGTTCTCGTCGAACTTCAAATAGCGCATTTCCGATTTAGTGTAATGCAGAATATCATCAAGATGCGCCTTGTCATTATCCCAGAAAAAGGTATACGCTTTTCCCTC
>USII01000143.1 GCA_900554725.1 uncultured Eubacteriales bacterium | reverse complement strand
CAATTAAGACAGCCCCCGCTGCAACATCCTTTGCGATTTTGGCCAGTTCGTGATACTTTTCTGTGACCAAATCCACAACCGCCTCCACAGCCGTATTGATCATCTCCGCCATAAAGACAAAGGAAATCGTGATGGACAGCGCAATCATCTCATAGCGCGTGCTATATGTAAGTACGCTGGCAATCACCGTCAGCAGCGCAATTATGAAGTGGATTTTCATATTGCTCTCTGCTTTAAAAGCGTGGACAATCCCATTAAATGCATGATTGAGGCTGTTAATAAACCTCATCTTTGTAAGACCTCTCGCTGTTTTTGCCGCATTACCATCTCTTCCTGCTCCTTCATATGGTCATACCCCATAAGGTGCAGCATGCCATGCACCGCCAAAAAGCAGAGCTCCTGCTCCAGGGTATTTCCATATTCCTCCGCCTGCACGGCCGCATGATCAAGAGAGATAAAAATATCCCCTAAAAACAGTTCTCCCTCTTCTCCCTGCTCCAAATCGGCCCCCGCCTCTATTGCCTGGCCAATGGGCGCGGAAAGCTCATTGGCGGGAAAGGAAAGTACATCTGTCGCACGATCGATCTGTCGGAATTTCCAGTTCAGCTCGTGCAGATAATCGTCATCCGCAATCACAATATTCGCTGAAGCATCCGGCACTCCTTCCAGCGCTGCTGCACGCGCTGCCACCGCATTGATCTGCCGGATACATTCCTCGCTGAGCTGTATTCCCTGATTTTCCAGAACGACAAAATCTCTCATTTTTTGGGATCCTCCGGATAAGCAATGCGCTCATGGTTTGCGCCCTGCAGCACGCGCACAAAAGCATCGATAATATGCGTCATATCCCTTCTTGTAAGCGGGCATTCATCCAGCTGTCCGCTATTATATCTTTCCATGACCAGCTTTTGAATCTGCTCGTGAATTGTGGAAAGATCCATGCGAATGCTGTTATTGGCCCGTATCGTGGCCTCCACAACATCCGCAAGCATGAGAACTCCCGCTTCCTTTGTCTGCGGCTTTATGCTCGGGTATTGGAAGACAGATTCATCTTCTACCGGCCCCTGCATCTGCGCCATGCGGTAGAAGTAAGTCACCATTCCATCTCCATGGTGCTGGGAAATAATGCTGATCATCTGCTCTGGCAGACCGCTCTTGCGTGCCAGCGCAACTCCATCCGTAATATGGCGGCGAATTGCCTGGGCGCTTTCTTCAGGAGTCATCGTGTCATGCGGGTTTGCCACATTCATCTGATTCTCCTTAAACATAAGCGGGTTTGTCAGTTTTCCAATATCATGATAATATGCTGAAACTCTGGTAAGCAATGCGTCCGCCGCCACCACTTCTGCTCCAGCCTCCGCTAAGTTTGCAACCATCACGCTGTGGTGATATGTCCCCGGGGCCTCAATCATCAGCCGCCTGAGCAGCGGATTAGAGGGGTTGGAAAGCTCCAGCAGCCGCGAAGGGGTCGCCAGGGAAAAGCATACTTCCCAAACAGGCAAAATGCCGATAGAAAGCACGCCACAAAGCACGCCGCTGCCCATTCCAAAGAATGCAACTGTCAGATACTGCTGCCAGTTATACCATTCCAATATGCCGTAGCATACATAGACAACCGTTACCATCGCGCCTGCTGCAATGCCCGAGTAAATATACTCGGCTCTTCTCTGCCTGCCGCGAAATACCAGCACCACTGCAAAAGAGCCAAGCAGGCCGGAAAGCAGGCTGCGCAGCACAC
Source organism: uncultured Eubacteriales bacterium (assembly GCA_900554725.1). GTDB lineage: Bacteria > Bacillota > Clostridia > Christensenellales > Christensenellaceae > QANA01. The sequence continues at coordinate 1,661 of USII01000143.1, read as the reverse complement.
GATCGTCAAAAAAGAAAGCCTGCTGAGGCGCCATAATAAAGGAGATAACAATGCTCATCCAGACGCCATAAAGCAGCGCTGTTTTGCGCCTCAAAATTACCGTTCCAATAATGACCGGCAAAAATACCGGAGCCAAGCGCAGATCTATTCGTTTGCAGATCAGCGCCACCGCGATGCCCAACGCGGAAAGCAGAATCATGCAAACCGCACTTTTCAGATCCCGCACAACGCTATGCTTTTGATAAATGCAGTAAATGAGGGCTATGCCAAACACCACTCCCATGAGAATAGCAGAGAAAAGCCAGCGGGAAGCGCCTGTATTTTCCGTCATAAGCCCCATTTGCTTAATAAGGCGGAGCTGTGCTTCCGAGATAATCTCGCCCTTCTGCACAATATTCTGCCCCTTCTGATATTCAATCGGGGTTACCGCTTCGGCGGCTGCAACTCTGGCGCTTTCCGTTGCCTGGATATCGTAGGTAAGGTTTGGGTTAATATTGGCATTTGCAATTGCCGCAGCAAGCAAAGCCTCTTCGGAAGAGAATGTTCCGCTTGAAACCAGCTCAGAGCGAATGCTCTCTATCATCTCTACCAGGTTATCTGCCGTAACTCCATCTCGCATCTTTACGCGCATTTTTTCCACCATGGCATCTCGCAAAACTTCTAATTGCTTTTGCTCCATGGAAGCAATGGTATAGATATTTTGATCTGTCAGAAAATCCGGCCCCATCGCGCGAATTTCTTCCATAGAAGGCGCGAGCAGGCCCTCCCAGGCCGTCTCGGTAATTCCTTTTATCAGGGCAGGATCCTGTGCAGAGTAAATTTCCCTCGTTTTTTGGCGCACCTGTTCAATTTGAGAAAACGCATTATAGATGCTCTCCTCGTTTTGATTGAGTATGGTATCATCCAGCCGGTAAACGGGCTGCACTTTCTGCATTGCCTCTTCCCGCAGGATTTCCGTGGAATACTCGTCTACAAGATCCTTATTTGCCGTAATGGTTTCCTGGCAAATACTGCCGACCGTATAGGTATACCTTTCCTCCTGCGCGCTGAGCACGCCGGATATCACGCAAAATGCGTAGAGCAAAATATAGAGGAAAAGAGAGAGTATCTTTCCGTTCATTTTAACTTGTCCGTGTTTTGCGTTTTTCCGCTTCCCAATTTTTATTTTGCCGCTCATCATAGCTAACCTCGCCGTTTGCTCTGCCTTTCTTCCTCTTTTTCAAAGGCTTTGACAATATCTTTGACCAGCTTATGGCGCACAACATCTCGATTTGTCAAGTAAATTACCGAAACTCCATCAATATCCTTTAAGATCTGCGCAGTCTTTTTCAAGCCGGACTGCTGATCTCTTGGCAAATCGATCTGCGTAATATCACCTGTCACTACCACTTTTGAATTCTCGCCAAATCTGGTTAAAAACATTTTCATCTGTGCCATGCTGGCATTTTGAGCCTCATCCAGGATGATAAAGGCATCGGATAGTGTTCTGCCGCGCATATAGGCCAATGGTGCCACTTCCACAACGCCTGTTTCCACCAGCCGCTGATATGCTTCCGCACCCATAAACTCATACAACGCATCATATAGTGGCCGCAGATAGGGATCCACCTTGCTCTGCAGATCCCCTGGCAAAAAGCCGAGTTTCTCCCCCGCTTCTACAG
>USII01000142.1 GCA_900554725.1 uncultured Eubacteriales bacterium | reverse complement strand
TTCCAGGAGGAAAGCAGCCCTTCCCCTCCCGAGGAGAGCAAGCGCACCTATATTAAGCAGGAAAAAACGGATAAGCCGTATTGGTATGTTGTCTATACCTATTCGGGTTATGAGAATAAGGTCATGACAAACCTGCTGAAAACTGTGGAAAACAATGGTCTGCACGACAGCATCTTGGATGTCAAGGTTCCGATGGAAGAGACCATCGAAGTGAAAAACGGCAAGAAAAAGCATGTGCAGCGCAAGCTCTACCCCGGTTATGTCATGGTAAAAATGTTCCTGACAGATGAAACCTGGTATGTGGTGAGAAACACCAGGGGTGTCACTGGCTTTGTCGGCCCGGGAAGCAAGCCTATTCCCCTTTCGGATGCGGAAGTTCGGGCGATGGGCGTGGAGAATGTCCATATTAAGCTGGATGTCCAGGTGGGTGAAAATGTGATGATCACTTCCGGCCCGCTGGAGAGTTTTATCGGCGTTGTGGATGAAATAAATGCGGAAAAGCAAAAGGTAAAGGTTACGGTATCCATGTTTGGCAGGGATACCAGCGTGGAGCTGGATTTTGTACAGGTGAAGCGCATTTAAAGAGGATTCTAAGAAGCTCGCTTCTTTGAACATGTGGGAGGGGTAAGCCCCCCGATGATACCACATTACACATTAGGAGGTGTACTTTATGGCTAAGAAGATTGCAGGATACATTAAACTTCAGATTCCTGCAGGAAAAGCAACCCCGGCTCCGCCGGTAGGCCCTGCGCTTGGTCAGCATGGCGTCAACATCATGGAATTTGTCAAGCAGTTCAACGAGAGAACCGCTCAGCAAGTGGGATTGGTGATTCCTGCTGTCATCACGGTATATGCAGACAGATCTTTCTCTTTCATTTTGAAGAGCCCGCCCGCTGCGGTTCTCATCAAGCGGGCATGCAAAATTGATTCCGGCTCCAAGGTTCCGAATAAGGATAAGGTTGCAAAGATTACCCGGGAGCAGCTGAAGGAAATTGCAGAAATCAAAAAGAACGACCTGAACGCAGCCAGCATTGATGCGGCAATCAGCATGATTGCCGGAACATGCAGAAGCATGGGCGTCAGCGTCGTAGACTAAAAAGAACAGTGGGAGGCCAACAGCCGAATACCACCAGGAGGTTATCTGATGAAGAGAGGGAAAAATTATTTAGACAGCGTTAAGCTGTATGATAAAGCAACCCAATATGATGTCGAGCAGGCGGTGGAACTGTGCCTGCAAACAGCGAAGGCAAAGTTTGATGAGACGATAGAGCTCTCCGTTCGCCTGGGTGTGGATCCTCGCCATGCGGATCAGCAGGTGAGAGGCGCCGTGGTTCTGCCGCATGGCACAGGCAAGACTGTTCGTGTTCTGGTTTTTGCCAAGGGCGATAAGGTAAAAGAAGCAGAAGATGCCGGCGCGGATTATGTGGGCGCAGAGGAGCTTGTGCAGAAAATTCAGACGGAGAACTGGTTTGATTTCGATGTCTGTGTCGCGACTCCGGATATGATGGGCGTTGTGGGCCGCATTGCCCGCATTTTGGGACCAAAAGGCCTGATGCCAAACCCCAAATCCGGCACAGTCACCATGGATGTTGCAAAAGCCATTGCGGATATCAAAGCTGGTAAAGTGGAATACCGCGTGGATAAGACTTCCATTATTCATTGCCCGGTGGGCAAAAAGAGCTTTGAGAAGGAAAAGCTGGTGGAGAATATCAATGTCCTCATGGAGGCCATTGTCAGGGCGAAGCCTGCCGCCGCAAAGGGCGCATACCTTCGCAGCATTGTTGTCTCCTCCACGATGGGCCCTGGCATCAAGATGAGCGCGCAGAAGTATCTCTAAGCTTGACAGCCCTAGGGGCGATGTGCTATACTCTGTAAAGAATTATAAGTTTGTCCTAAGACGGCCGGTTGGCTATGCCGTAAATCCTGCCCAGGTAAACAAAAGACATTGCTATGCTTGCATGCGATTGCCCGTTTATCGTTTTAGGACGCTTAAACGGGCTTTTTTTGCCCTATAAAACAGTGGGGGAGGTGAAAAAATGAAAGAAGCAACGCTGAAAGCAAAAGAAGCGGAAGTTGCGGAGATTCAAGAGAAACTCCAGAAATCCCAGAGCGTTATGTTCCTGGATTACAGGGGCTTGACCGTTTCGGAAGTGACGGAGCTCAGAAATAAGATGAGAGCGGCAGGCGTCGAATACAAGGTAATTAAAAACACCATGATGCGCCGTGCAGCTAAGGAAGCCGGAGTGGAAGGGCTGGACGAAATTCTCGAAGGGCCCACAGCGGTTGCCTTCGGATATGAAGATCCGGTGGCGCCGGCAAAGATTCTGGTGGATTTCATTGAGAACGCGAAGAAGACGCAGCTGAAAGGCGGCGTGCTGGCGGGAAGGGCGATGAGCCAGGCGGAGATCAAAGATCTCGCATCCCTGCCTTCCAAGGAGCAGCTCCTTGCAAAGCTCATGGGCAGCCTGAATGCCCCGGTTACGGGCCTTGTTATGGCGCTTTCCGGCATTCCGAGAAAGCTCGTCTATGCGCTTAACGCAATTAAAGAGAAAAAAGAAGCCTAAATTTGGGCAGTTGATGAAAAGAAAATTAGTTTTTGGAGGAAATTCAAATGGATAAGGCACAGATTCTGGAAGCAATTGAGCAGATGAATGTACTTGAGCTGGCTGAGCTGGTAAAAGATCTGGAGGAGAAATTTGGCGTGAGCGCTGCTGCTCCTGTTGCAGTGGCTGCTGCTCCGGCTGCTGGCGCTGCTGCTCCGGCTGCGGAGGAGAAGACGGAGTTCGATGTCATTCTCAAGGCTGCTGGCGCTGAGAAGATTAAGGTTATCAAAGTGGTTCGCGAGATCACCGGCCTTGGCCTGAAAGAGGCAAAGGATCTGGTAGATGGCGCTCCCAAGCCTGTTAAGGAAGGCGCTCCCAAGGAGGAGGCAGACAAGATTGCTGCTCAGCTGAAGGAAGTTGGCGCAGAGGTCGAAGTAAAATAACGGCTTTGCCAAATAAAAAAGCACGGGTTATCCCGTGCTTTTTTATTTGGCATTGATGGATAGAGAAAAGTACGCTGAGTCTTCTAGTGAAACAACAGATGCTGCACCAGATGAAGCGACAAAGCCAGGGCAGGCGCTGGAAGGGGAAAAGAAAAAAGCTCCCATATGGGAGCTTTTTGAGCCATTTTTATTCATCGATGCAAATGAGCTCATATTCCCGGGAGGCCAGGCCAATCGCCTCGCCATGCTCCAGAATATGCACTGCATTGCGAGTTTCCATGCGCTCGATCATATGCGCCTTGCCGGGATCCTCTGATTGATAGATGGCATCTACGCAGGCTTGATCCAGCGCCACAGGGTTGAGAGAAGCGAATACGCCGATATCTGCCATGCACACCGGTTCGGGTGTGGCAACACAGTCACAGTCCACCGAGAGGTTATTCGCTACGCTGACATAGGCC
>USII01000141.1 GCA_900554725.1 uncultured Eubacteriales bacterium | reverse complement strand
TTTTTCCAACTTTCTAAAGCTGTGGCCGAACATTCCGCTCATCCTGCTGCAAAAAGAAAAAGCCGGTTCCCCGGCTTTTCTTTCTGCTATTTTCCCTTTTCCAATACTTCCTTTTCCGGCTCCTTTTCCTTCTGCCTTGGAAGCTTTGCAATCTCTATTTCCAAGCCTTCTTCGCGTATGCGCTCCAAATACTTTTTATCCGCTTTCTCATCCGTCACTATCACATCGATTTCATTGAGATCCGCACACTTGACAAAAGTCGTCTTGCCGAATTTGGAATGATCCGCAAGCAGGATTTTCTCATCTGCGCGGTCCAAAAAAGCACGGCGCACCATAGAAATATCCACATTAGGAGTCGTAATCCCCTTTTCGATAGATACGCCATCCGAAGAGATAAACGCCTTATCCACGCTCAGCCCCTCCAGCGCAGAAACAGTCAGCGGCCCGCAGAAACAGTTAAAGTGTTTGCGAAGGAACCCCCCAACGACCAGAAGATCGGCATTGGTATTGCGGTTAATATAGGAGGCGATCATAAGATCGTTGGTGACTATCGTCAGATTCCGAACATCCGCCAAAAACCGGGCCATCTCCAGCGTTGTTGTGCCCGTATCCATGATGATGGTATCGCCCTCCTGTACCATCGCCGCCGCTGCCTTGCCAATGGCATGCTTTTCCTCTTTGCGGTAAACCAGTCGCTCTTCGTAGATCTTCTCGTAGCTTGTTTTCTTATTGCGAATGGCGCCGCCATGCGTGCGCTTTAAAAGCCCCGCAAATTCCAACTCTCGCAGATCATTTCGAACAGTAGCGGGCGATACGCCGAATTCCTCGCAAAGGCTGGCAACCGTGGCCTTTACCTGCCTGTTCACAAGCTCGACAATCATCTGCTTGCGCTCTTCTGCAAATATATTTTCGTCGTTCCTAGCCAATCCTTTTCCCCCAATACGCCTAAATTATCTGCGCGCCCATCTGCTGCATTTCCGCAATCGCCTGCTCATGCCCCTGCTCTTCTAAATAGGCCAGCCCGTCTTTTAATAGGAACACTTCAAATCCGTTTTTCAGCAAATCCATCACAGTGTTCTTTACGCAGTACTCGGTTGCAATCCCGCTCACAACTACCTTGCGCGTGAGGTTATATTTCAGCGCACCATACTGCTGGTTTTGCGCTCCAAACCCGGAGTATTCTTCCTTTAGAGGGTCTTGCCCCTTGTTGAACACATTATAGCGCTCCAGAGGGGAGTTAATGGTCTTTTTTACATCGCGATAGAAAGCTTCCACAATATCGCTCTCGGCGGTTCCGGCCACGGCATGGGCAGGCCAAGGGCCGCCCTGCTCCTTAAAGGAACAGTGATCCTCCGGGTGATAATCCCTTACATAAAGTACGCGCATTTTCGGATTCCTATTGATAAAAGCCACGGTATTTTTCACCGCCGCATCTGCATTTTTGCAGGCCATACTGCCATCCGTAAATGCGTGGATCATATCCACGACAACATGGCTTATCTCCTCTTCTTTCTCCTTCCACCATAAGTTCATTGGGGAAGCGGGCATCCTGCGCTTATGCTCCGCCTTTTCATAAAGCGAAACAATGCGCTGCATAACATCCTTTTCTACAAGGTTGCCCTTTAGATACTGCACCAGTTGGTCATAAGTAAAGCCAAGCTCAGCCTCATCTGAAGCCGAAATTCCAAGGCCGGCGGCCGGCATTTTTTCCATCACGCAGGCAGGCGCCCCATACTGCGCAGCGATAGCATAAATATCCGTTTTTAAAAGCCCGTCCAGCGGGTTGAAATCGCTTCCACCATCGCCATATTTGGTAAAATACCCGGTAATATTTTCTGTCGCATGATCTGTGCCCACGACCAGCAGGCCCTTTCCCAGCGCATATTGGCAAACCATCCTCAGCCGCGGCTGGGCATTGCCAAGGAAATAGGCGTCCGCATGCTCCCGAATACAGCTCTGCTCGATGCTCTTTAGCAGACCATCATACATGGGCTTGATATTTACCGTTTCGCAGGTGATATTAGAAAAGCGCGCAGTGAGCGCATCGGCGCATTCCTTGGCATCGCCAATATCCTTCTGTTCGCCGTTGGGAAGAATTAGAAGATGCACCAAACCGCTGATATCGCGCACGGCATCAGCCACCAGTGCCGCGGCCACAAAGCTGTCAATTCCCCCTGAAAGCCCAAGCATAAATCCCTTCATACCGGTGCTCATCAAGTATTCTTTTGTTGCCTGCTTGATTTGCTCGATCTTCGCGTTGAGATACTCATCTTGCTCTTGGCGATCCCTCGCAAAATCCAGGGCAATTGCATTTAGAATTTCTCTTTGCTTCATTTTCATGCTCGTCTCTCCCCGTCGCGCTTATATTATGTTTAATATTATACCGTTTTTCCCATAAAATTCAATTCCAATGGGCAGTGCAGCAAGGCAAATTTGCAAACATTTATAAACAAATAGGGCAAAAGGGCGCTTCCCCTTCTTTGCCCTATTCTCTATACTTACCTATTGAGAATGGCCTGCTTTGTTTCCCTTTGCGGGCAAAGGAACAGGCTAACCCATGAGAAAGCACCCCAAGGCCATAGTTGCAACTCTGCTCTCTGGCCGCCTGTTCCTTCTATTTTTTAAACAGTTTTTTCTTTCGCGGGATGCTGCCTGCATCGATATTCTCCAGCTCCATGATCAGCTCCTTTTGGCGCTCTGTAAGCTTGCGCGGAATCTGCACATTCATTTTTACAAACAGATCCCCATATGCATCCTGGCGCAAATGCTTGATTCCCTTTCCCCGCAGCCGGAAGGTAGTGCCCGTCTGCGTGCCCGCGGGAATGCTGTATTTCACCTTTCCGTCCAGAGTTGGCACTTCCAGTTCACATCCCAGCGCCGCCTGCCCAAAGCTAATGGGCATTTCCATAAACAGGTTTGCGCCTTCCCGCGTAAAAACCTTATGTGGGCGCACCTGAATGTATACCAGAAGGTCTCCAGCCGGGCCGCCCCGCTCGCCTGCTTCACCCTGCCCGGAAAGCGTCAGAATCTGCCCGTTGTCTATGCCCGCCGGGATATTTACGCTTATCTTCCTGCTTTGCTGCACGCGCCCGCTTCCTCGGCATGCCTCGCAGGGTTCCTCAATGATTTTGCCCTGCCCATGGCAAGTTGGGCAGGTTGCAATATTGGCAAAGCTGCCAAACATTGTGCGCTGTTCCTGCCGTATCTGGCCGGTTCCATTACAGGTAGGGCAGGTTTTTACGCCGCTGCCCGGTTTTGCACCCGTGCCATGGCAATGCTCGCAGGCTTCTCTGCGGTTTATGGAAACCTCTTTTTTTACGCCAAATGCGGCCTCTTCAAATGTGATGCGCAGCGTTACCTCAATATCGCTGCCCCGAAGAGGTCCATTTCTCCTGGCCGCCGAACCACCGCCAAAAAAGCTTTCAAAAATATCTCCAAAGCCGCCGAACCCGCCAAAATCGCCATACCCGCCA
>USII01000140.1 GCA_900554725.1 uncultured Eubacteriales bacterium | reverse complement strand
TGACCAGGTGCTGCGCCTTTTTGGGAATGCAGTATTTCAGATGATAGCTTTCCAAATAGCGGGAATAAATGCCGGTTTGCAGCGTGCCATCCGTAGAAAGCAGGCCGAAAATTTCACCAGGGTAATGCTGGGCCAGATAACCGGCCGTTTCCGCCAGCATGTTTAAAATGGGCACAGAAGAGGCCTCCTCAAGCCGTTCATAAAAGAAATGGGCGGTATTGCAGGGAAGAAGGATCAGCTCTGCTCCAGCTTGTTCCAGGCGCAAAAGGGAGCGCTTCAGTTCGGGAAGGGGATCCTCCCCGCCATGGAGCAGGTAAGCCGTGCGATCGGGGATGGAGGAATTGCTGTCGATCAATATATGCAGATGATCCTGATCCCGAAATGCCTCGGTATTTAGAGTAATTTTGCGGTAGAGGTCTGCAGTTGCCAATGGACCCATGCCGCCAAGAATACCAATGGTTTTCATAAACTCTCCTTAAGAAGGGCAAGAACTCAGGCTATGCCTGAAGCGGCCAGCCTAACCCGGGCAGAAATTCCGAAAGACTGCGCCGCATATTTCCCTGAAAGCCGGTAGTTGCCCGGGCGGTGACAAGGGCGTTGAGCACGGCCTCCTGGCAGGCGAAAGCCGCCGCGCGAAAGGGAAGGTCGATCTTCTCTTCGTTCAATACTTTTTGGCAGAATATCCCCTCAGCAGCACCTCGGGGAATGGTATTTGCAGTAGAAAACCCCAGCATGATTTCGCCGCTCCCATGCCCGATAAAGGAACCAAGGCGCGCCAGCCCGACGCTGGTTCTCTTTAGAATGCGCCGCAGCTGACGGTCTGAAGCGGGAAGATCTGTGGCGAGCAGCACGATAATAGAGCCCTTATCCGGCTCAAGATTTTCTGAATCGATCTCCCGGCCAATGTTTTTTCCCTCCAGCAGAAGATCCGCCAGCTTCCCATGGTTGGCCAGCACCAGAACGCCCAGCGTAAAGCAGCCTTCGGGCAGAGAGATCAAACGAGAAGCCGAGCCGATGCCACCTTTCAGGCCATGGCAGGTCATCCCCTTGCCGGCGCCTACAGCGCCCTCCTCAAAATCTCGGGAGGCCGATTTTAGAGCCGAAAACACATGCTCCTGGGTCACGGCGCGCTGGCAGATGTCGTTTAGTGAGCTATCGTTGCATTCGCATACCACAGGGTTTACAGAGGTGATGGGAACCCCATCCTTTGCACAGCGCTGCACCATATACTCTACAAGAGCATCGTGTACCAGGCCGACATTGAGCGTATTGGTGAGCGCGATAGGAGTCTCCAGTGTGCCCAGCTCGTCAATCTGCACCAGGCCGATGCTTTTGCCAAATCCGTTCAGCACAAAACTGGCGGCCGGATACTGGTGAGAAAAGGGATTTTCCGGGCGCGGAAGCAGAACGGTAACGCCGGTTTTGTTCTGGGCGGTATCGATGGTGGCATGTCCTACGCGCACGCCCGGCACATCGGTAATTTTATTGAGCGGCCCGGTGGGCAAATCGTCCAACAGGACGCCATAATCGCGAATTCGCTTTTGGCGCATTGCCCCCTCCTTTTACTGTTCTTATCGATTTCTTAGTATAGCACAGCAGAGAGCGGGGCTTCAATGAAAAATGCCGATTTTCTAAAAAAAACCCTGCAGGAGCAGGATAGAGCAGCGGCTTTTAAAAATTTGCAAGCGAGATCCAATGAAAACTGGAAATGGTTGGGCATGTGCTAAAGTAAAATCTGCGTAAAATAATAGAAATTGTAAAATGGCTATGTTATAATTAAATTGTTTGTAAAGATTAAGTAAATGCCGGGAAAATTTTGAAAGGAAAAGCGCAGAGTATATGATTAGTTTTGGCGAATTTTTTTCGCAGGTATTTAGTAACCCCGCGCTTGCGGTTACAACGCTGTTGACAATGGGTGTTATTATTGTAAACGGTTGGACGGATGCGCCCAACGCCATTGCGACATGCGTCACAACGCGCTGCCTTAGCCCCAAGCTGGCTGTGCTTATGGCGGCGGTTTTTAACTTCCTTGGTGTGTTCGTCATGACCATGTTTAATAGCTCGGTGGCGATGTCCATTTACAACATGGTGGATTTTTCAGGCAACACGCACGAGGCGACGGTTGCTCTTTGCGCGGCGCTTGTCGCCATTGTCACATGGGCTTCGGCAGCATCGGTTTTTGGCATTCCCACCAGCGAAAGCCATGCGCTGATCGCTGGCCTTTCGGGGGCGGCCATTGCGCTGCATGGCAATTTGGGCGGAATTAATTTTCAGGAATGGGTGCGCGTGCTTTGGGGGCTTGTTCTCTCCTCGGTGCTGGGCTTTGGGCTGGGCTGGCTTTCCGCCAAGACGACAGAGCTCACTTGCCGGAATATGGACAGGCAGAAGACCACAAAATTTTTCCGCTGGGGAGAAATTTGCGCCAGCGCGGGAACTGCATTTATGCACGGTGCGCAGGACGGCCAGAAGTTTATGAGCGTATTTTTGCTTGGCATGGCGCTGGTAAACGGGCAGACGACGAGCGAATTTCAAATCCCCATTTGGCTTATGATCATGTGCTCTGCCATTATGGGCCTTGGAACATCCATTGGCGGGTATAAAATTATAAAAGAAGTTGGGCAGAATATGACAAAGCTTGAAGTATACCAGGGCTTTGCATCGGATATAGCTGCGGCGATTTGCCTTTTCCTTGCCTCGACAACGGGCATCCCCGTTTCCACGACACATACCAAAACAACATCGATCATGGGCGTGGGTGCGGCAAAGAGGATTTCAGCCGTGAACTGGAGTGTTGTAAAGGATATGGCGCTGGCATGGGTGCTTACCTTCCCAGGGTGCGGCCTTGTGGGATTCATCATGGCCAAGCTGTTTATTCTGTGGTTCTAAAAAGGGCGCGTTGGCGCTTTTGGAAAGGAAATAGGAAATGGCAAAAAAAGGATATAATTACTTTAATGCATTTGTAGAGATGGCGCAGTATGCATGCGATGCGGCCAATTATTTGGTGGAGACGCTGCATAACTTCGATATTCACGAGATGGGCGACAGGGTGATTGGCTTGCACGAAATCGAAAACGCCGCAGATGGAAAGCGCCACGAGATCACTTCTCATCTGATTCATGAGTTTATCACCCCCATTGAGCGGGAGGATATCTTCAATCTGGTGCAGCAGCTGGATACTTCAGTGGATACCATTGAAGATGTGCTGCGCAATATGTATATGCACAATATCACCGGCATGCGGCCAGAGGCTGTGGAATTTTCCCGCCTGTTGGAAAAATGTGTTGCATCCATGAAAAAGACGATGGAGAAATTTACGCACTTTAGAAAATCTTCCAGCATCAAGGATTATATTGTAGAAGTCAATATGCTGGAGGAAGAGGGGGACCGCCTGCATGTAGAGGTGGTGCACGAGCTGTTTGCCGCGGGTGGAGATCCCATCGAAGTGATGGGCTGGCGCAAGGTGTACGACAGCCTGGAAGACTGTATGG
>USII01000139.1 GCA_900554725.1 uncultured Eubacteriales bacterium | reverse complement strand
ATATTGCGGATCTCATCGGCCTTCGGGTGGAAGAAGAAGGTGGAGAAGTTGTGGGCGTGGTGGAGGATATCATCAAGATTGCAGGCGGCATGGATGTGTATCAGGTGAAAACAGAAAAAGGAAATATCCTCTTTCCTGCGGCGCCTGGTGTCATTGTGCAGAAGGATATTCAGGCGGGAAGGATGGTTGTGGATAAAAAGCGCCTGAATGAGGTTTGTGTCGATGGTTAATTTCCATGTCCTCAGCATTTTTCCCGAGATGTTTGAATCCTTCCTGGGGGCCAGCATTTGCAAGAGAGCGCTGGAGGCTGGGCATATTGGCATCGCGCTGCACAATTTCCGCGATTATACGGAAGATAAACACAGGCGTGTGGATGATGCGCCTTTTGGCGGCGGGGCGGGCATGCTCATTGCGCCGCAAAGTGTTTTCGACTGCTTTAGGGATATTGAGAAAGGCCAGCAGGGCCGGCGGAAGATAAACATCTATTTATCGCCGGCGGGAGAGGTGCTGACGCAGCCTCTGGCGGCGGAGCTTGCGGGCTATGAGGAAATAAACCTGCTTTGCGGCCACTATGAGGGGGTGGATCAGCGCATTCTGGATGCCAAGATTGACCGGGAAATATCCATAGGGGATTATATTCTGACAGGGGGGGAGCTGCCGGCAATGGTGCTGATAGATTGCATCATGCGCCATATTCCTGGTGTGCTGGGCAACAGCGCCAGTGCAGAGGGAGAATCTTTCTGCTATGATGGATTGCTGGAATACCCGCAGTATACGCGCCCTGCGGATTTTCGCGGTATGCGAGTGCCGGAGGTTCTGCTTTCCGGGCATCACGCCAATATCCTGGCATGGCAGCGACAGAAGGCTCTGGAAAAAACTGCAAAAAATCGGCCGGATCTGCTGAAAAAAGCGAAGCTCACGCAAAAGGAGCACGAGATATGGGTTGAGCGGCGGCAAGAGCCTGGGATAGAACAGGATGAGGGTGATGGGCATACTTTCTAGCGGTGGCAAAGCCAGGAAGAGACGGCCGCTTAATCTGGATGGAAAAAGCCAGAATTTCTCTTGCAATTTGAAGGGGTTATATGGTATAATACCATTTGTCTGTACGAGAGGCGCTCCGCTGCCATAAGGGCATGAACGCCGGTAAAGGAAGGAGGAAGCATTATGCAGGATCTAGTGAAATTCGTTGAAGAATCTCAGCTTCGCTCTGATCTGCCCGAGCTGGAAATAGGCGATCTTCTCCGTGTGCATCTGAAAATTAAAGAAGGCAATAGAGAAAGAATACAGGTCTTTGAAGGCTATTTAATCGCCAGGCAGGGTGGAGGCGTAAGAGAGACAATCACTGTTCGCCGCGTCAGCTATGGTATTGGCGTCGAGAGAGTGTTGCCTCTGCATTCGCCAAAGATTGACCACATCGAGAAAGTTCGCAGTGGTAAAGTCAGAAGAGCAAAACTCTACTATCTCCGCGATAGGGTTGGCAAGGCTGCCCGGATCAGAGAGAAATAGTGAAATAAAAGGGATTATCCGCGGGGATAATCCCTTTTTTGCGAAGCAATGAAGAGGCTTTCCTCCGGTTTTATCGGGAGGAGGGCAGAAGAAGTGAGGAAAATGGAGCAAAAAATCAATATAAACTGGTATCCGGGGCATATGGCCAAAGCAAGGCGCGCCCTGGAGGAAAAGCTGAAGAAAATCGATATTGTCGTGGAGGTGCTGGATGCCCGCGCTCCGCTTTATACAAAAAATCCGGATTTTGACGATCTCTTTGCTCCCAAGGGCAGAATGTATCTGCTCAACAAAGAGGATATGGCAGATCCCGAGATCACAAAAGAATGGGTGCGCTACTTTGAAAAGCAAGGCATCTATACGCTGCCCTTTTCCGCAGCGACGGGAAATCCCAGATATCTTCAAAGCAAAATTGAAGCATATGGGCGGCCGCTTCTGGAGAGAGCGGCAGAAAGGGGTATCAATAAGACGCTGCGCCTGCTTGTGTGCGGCATTCCAAATGTAGGAAAATCTGCGATTTTGAACCGGATGATCGGGGAGAAGCGCTTAAAAGAGGGAAATAAGCCGGGTGTGACCCGCGGGCTTTCCTGGGTGCGGCTAACGCCGTACCTGGAATTGATGGATTCGCCGGGAATGCTTTGGCCTAAAATAGAAGATGAGAAGGCGGGCGCGGCAATTGCTCTTCTTGGCAGCGTTCGGCAGGAAATTTTGGATGAGGAACAGCTGGCCTTTTACCTGGTGGATATGCTAAAAAAGGCTGCGCCTACTCTGCTGATGGAGCGCTATGATCTGGATGAAATTGCGCAGGATTCCTGGGATGTGCTGGGGCAGATTTGCAGGCGGCGCGGGTTCCTTGCGCGGGGCGGGGCATTGGATTACGAGCGCGGTGCCAAGGTGCTGCTGGAAGAATTTAAAAACGGGAAGCTGGGCCTTTTTTCCCTGCAAAAGCCTGCTTGGCAATAGCTGCCTGCAAAAAAGGCCCTCTGGGGGCCGGGAGGCGAAGATGGAATTTGATTTTTACAGATTGGAACGCCAACATGCGAGGAAGGGGCAGAGGGTTGCCGGTGCAGATGAGGCCGGGCGCGGGCCACTGGCCGGGCCGGTGGTGGCAGCGGCCTGCATTCTCCCAGCAGATTGTTTTCTTGAGGGTGTGAACGATTCCAAAAAGCTTACGGCCAAAAAGCGGGATATGCTCTATGAGCAGATTATGCAGAGGGCGATCTCCTATGGCATAGGAATTGTGGAAGTGCAGGAAATTGAGCGCATGAATATTTTAAATGCAGCGCGCCATGCCTTCCAGCAGGCAATCGGCCAGCTTTGCCAGCCTTTTGTGCTTTATACCGATTATATCACCGGTCTTTCACTGCCTTTTGAATATACGGCAATCAAAAAGGGGGATGCGAAAGTGTACTCCATCGCGGCAGCATCTATCATCGCGAAGGTGACGAGAGATCGCCTCATGCAGCAGTATGACGCGATTTATCCGGAATATGGGTTTGCCGCGCACAAGGGGTATGGCACAAAGGCGCATATCCAGGCCATCAGGGAATTTGGCCCCTGCCCGATTCACAGAAAGAGTTTTCTTGGGAGGATTTTAGGTGAGCAGCAGAGATAATAAGGCGGTAGGCCGCCATGGGGAGGAGTTGGCCGCGCTTTTCCTGCAAAGGCAGGGAATGAAGATTTTGTGTCGAAATTATACTATCAGAGGCGGAGAACTGGATATTGTCGCAAAAGATGGGCAGACTTATGTCTTTTGTGAGGTAAAGGCGCGCAGAGGCCATAGCTTTGGCACCGGAGCAGAGGCCGTGGATACAAAAAAGCAGCGGGCATTGTTGCGCACAGCGGAGGTTTATGCGGCAAAACATGGAATTTTGGAACAGCCGATGCGCTTTGATGTAGTGGATATTTTTTTAGGAGAAGATGGGCATCATAAATTAAAATATATCAAAGGCGCAGAGCTTTGCGTATAATGGAGATACGGAACCATGCAGGG
>USII01000138.1 GCA_900554725.1 uncultured Eubacteriales bacterium | reverse complement strand
GTATTGTTGCGCACAAAGGGGCAGGGAATTGTTCCGGCGCTGCATTTCCTAAATGGGGCCGCCTGCGCGCTCTATCCGTACCTCTATTTTGAACGCCTGAATCTCTTTTCCGCTTTGAACCTGTGTTTATGGCTCTTCCTCTTTTCCTTTTATCTGTTTAAAAAGACGCTGGAGATAGAGCCGCCAGCGGCCTATCTGCTGCTTCCTTATATCATCTGGCTGGGAGTGGCAGTGATACTCTCCTATCAGGTTGTTCTGCTAAACTAGCAATTGCTTCCATACTATTTTTTTAGTATAATGATCTGGAAAATACATGTCGGGTATCCAGCGAGAGGGCAAAGAGAGTTGGTTTTTTGCTGCGGAGCATCACATGAGCTCCAGCAGAGCAGGGAAAAGGCTCCAGAATGCCAGTGGAACCTGAACGGAGGTAGAAAAATGAATAACAGAAGCAAAAAGCTTAAGACCTTGGTGCTTGGAGCGATCCTTGCGGCAGTGACGCTGCTGCTTGGGATGACCCCCCTTGGAATTATTCCGCTGGGCTTTATCAATGTCACGATCATGTGCATTCCGGTGATCGTGGGAACGATCTGTTGCGGACTGGGAGTGGGGTTGATTCTCGGAGCGGTTTTTGGCATAGCGAGCACTTGTTCTGCGTTTGGGGTATCCCTTGTGCCTACAAGTGCACTGGTTTCCATGCTGATGGCGGAGAGCCCGTTTCAGGTTGTATTGATGAGCATGATTCCCCGCCTGATGCTGCCAGTCACGGCACACCTGGTATATCGCGCCTTTGCCAGAAGAAGTGAAAAAATGGGAAAGGCGGGTATCGGCGTGGCAGCGGCGGCGGGTTCACTTACCAACACAGTGCTGTATCTTGGGATTATGCTTTTGCTTTTCCTGGCGAATGGCCTGAATTCCTCTGAGGTTCTGGCAGTAATTGGGGGAACGGGTGCCATTGCAGGTTCTTTAGAGGCGGTTGCGGCGGCGCTTATCTGTTATCCGGTTGTGCTGGCAGTGGGAAGCGTCTATCGAAAAAACAGTTAGGGAAAAACAACTATGCTTTTAGTGATTGATTTGGGAAATACAAATATCAAGTGCGGCATTTTCAAGGGGGACAAGCTTCTTCATTCCTGGCGTATGGGCACGAAGATAGACCGCACGGCAGATGAGCTTGGGATTAAGGTGGTCTCTTTCTTCAATTATCTTGGCATGGATACAAAAGAGGTTGCGGATATTATCGTTTCTTCTGTGATTCCATCCATCAACTATACAGTAGAGCATATGTGCCGCATCTATTTTGGAAAGAAGCCGCATTTTGTTGGCCCGGGCATTAAGACGGGAATTAATATTCTCTATGATAACCCAAAAGAGCTGGGCTCGGATAGAATTGTCAATGCAGTGGCGGCGTATGAAAAATATGGCGGCCCCTGTATCACAGTGGATTTTGGGACGGCCACTTCCTATGGAGCAGTTTCTGCGCAGGGTGAGTTCCTGGGCGGTGCAATATGCCCGGGTGTTAAAATTTCGGCGGAAGCGCTCATTTCAAATACGGCAAAGCTTCCAAGGGTGGAGCTTACCATGCCAAAGACGGTCATCAACAAAAGTACGGTAAGCTGTATGCAATCCGGCCTCCTATATGGCTATGTAGGGCAGGTGGATTACATTCTGCGCAAAATGAAGGCGGAGATTGGCGGAAAGGCGACCGTCGTGGCGACGGGTGGGCTGGCAGATGTGATCGCCCAGCAGACCAAGACAATTGATGTGATAGACAGCCTATTGACGCTGGAAGGGCTGCAAATTATTTACCAGAAGAATATGGAGAGATGAACTATGAAGAATGTGAAGATTGCCATTATGGGCATGGGGACTGTGGGCGGAGGCGTCTATCGCCTCATTCAACAAGAAGGGGAGCGCATTGCAAGGCAGCAGGGAATCCAGCTTGAAGTGAAGAAGACGCTTGCTCTAGATTATAGCGTTGAAGTGCCCGATTCTCTAAAAGCGGCAGATGTGCATGAAATCGCTTCTGATCCGGAGATTTCTATCGTCATCGAGCTGATGGGGGGGATAGAGCCGGCAAAAACCTTTATCAAAACCATGCTGGAGGCAGGAAAGACGGTGGTTTCCGCCAATAAGCAGCTGATCGCCAATGCCTGGCCCGATCTGGAAGCTTCGGCGAAAAAAGGCAATGCGGGCTTCTATTTCGAGGCCAGTGTGGGCGGGGCGATCCCCATTCTCAGGGTAGTCAATACCAGCCTGCAGGCAAATACAATTCACTCCATCGAGGCGATTATCAACGGCACAACCAACTTCATCATGACTAAGATGTGCGATGAGGGCGGCGATTTTGAAGAGGTTTTAAGGGAAGCTCAGGCCCTTGGCTATGCGGAGGCGGACCCGACGGCAGATGTAGATGGGTTTGATGCGATGTATAAGCTGTCTATTCTCTCCTCTTTGGCGTTCTGCTCGCGCATGCCGATAGATAAAATCTACCGGGAGGGGATTCGCAAAGTCAGCAAAAAGGATATTGATTGCATTAAGGCCCTTGGAAAGGAAGTTAAGCTTTTGGCGATCGGCAAAAAGCAGGGCAACCAGGTGGAGCTGCGCGTGCACCCGACAATTATCCCGCGGGATCATATGCTGGCAACGGTAAAAGGCTCATTTAACGCGGTGTTTTTAAAGTGCAGCATGGCCGATGACCTCATGTTCTATGGAAGAGGGGCGGGAGACCTTCCGACAGCCAGCGCGGTTGTATCGGATGTGCTGAATGCGGCTGTGGAAGAGAAGCCGGCTTATGCGCCTTTTGAAAATGTAGAGGGTAAAGTGGAGCCGGGGATCTGCTTTAATACAAACTGGGAGGCAGGCTATTATCTGAGATTGGGCTGCGGGGCAAAGGAGACGGCCAAGAAGGCCCAAAAGGCGCTTGGCGAAGCTGGCATTCAGGTCTCGCAGGTGATTGACCTGGAGGACGATACAGTTCTGATTGTAGAGAAAGCGAAAGAGCTGGAAATTCAAGAAGCGGTAAAAAAGATGGGCGGTGTCGCATCTCTGCTTCGGATGCAGTAGGAGCAAGGCTGGCGTATTTGCGCGCTAGAGGTCGTGCCAAGCAAATGTGGCGCAAAAATAAAAAGGAGGGCAAAAGCCCTCCTTTTTTGCTGTATCGATTCATACGACATATTTATAAGTATCGCCCAGAATATATTCTTTGATGCGCAAAATCGGCGTGCCGTCCATTTCTGAGACGACTTGCCGCAGCAAAAGCATGGGCTCTCCTTTGCTGACATGAAGCGCAGAGGCCTCTTCCTTGCCGGCACGCGCGATCTCAATTGTCTTTTTGGAGCGGATGGTTTTGTGAATGGAAAAGTGTTTTTCCAAAAGTTCCCAAATTGAATTATTTTCCAGATCCTGCTCTGCGAGAGAGGCGTATTTTGGGTGCAGGAAATATTCCTCCATCGCAGCAGGCTTGCCGTTGACAAAATAGCTGATAATGTAAAGGAAAACCTGATCTTCAGGGG
>USII01000137.1 GCA_900554725.1 uncultured Eubacteriales bacterium | reverse complement strand
TGGGCTCGGAGATGTGTATAAGAGACAGGAGAGCCATTGCTTCATTAAAACAATATGTTTGCCCAGATGGCTTTTGGCGGTGTCATCAACGATGAGAATATCACAGCGCAGTTCCTTTTTTGGGGATAAAAAGATGACTCGCATCCGCCTTCTCCATGGCAAGAAGTTTTTGCTTTTTCTCTATGCCGCCTGCATACCCCGTCAAACTCCCGTCGGAGCCGACAACACGATGGCAAGGGATAATCAATGAAATGGGATTATGCCCTACCGCGCCGCCAACGGCCTGTGCCGACATCTGCAAAAGCCCTTTCTGCTCTGCAACTTTTTTTGCAATTTGCCCATATGTCATGGTCTTCCCAAAGGGAATTTGCAGCAGGATTTCCCATACTGCCCTGCGAAATGGCGTTGCATTCAGGCATAGCGGCGGAATAAAGCCGGGATCTTTGCCGCCAAAATACAGCTCCAGCCAATGCATGGCCTGATCGAATATCCGAAGAGGCTTTTCCACATGCTCTTTGGGAAGGGTGGAGCCGAAGTATTTTTGGCCGTCAAACCAAAGCCCGGTAAGCTCTGTGCCATTGCTGGCAAGCGTAATGCCGCCTAAAGGGGAATCGCAGTGAAATGTATAGGCCATCGTTGATACCTCCAAAGTTTTGCAAAACTTTATGCGTGTGTTCTTTTTGCCACTGGGTCAATTTTACAGGGAATTCCATAAATTCATTGTAGCATAGCTGCGCCAGGGCCTCCAGTTTTGGGAGATTGAAAGCAGCTCTTTGGGCGCATAGCCGGGAAGCGCGTGCCGGATTCCAGCATCTGTCTCCAAAAAGGCGTCCGGCCACCCCATCACCCTCATGGCGATATAGTTGGCAGTCCATCGGCCGATCCCCTTAATCTGCATGAGCTTTTGCATTTCAGCTTCGGGATCGATGCAACCCTCAAGCCGGATGGCGCCGCTTTCCAGGGATTTTGCCAGTTCCAAGATACACCTGGACCTTGCTGCAATGACGCCTAGCTTTCCAAATTCCTCCTGGATGTTTTCTCCAAGAGAGAGGATATCTGCCAGAACTGGAAATGCGCATGTAAGCCCAGAGATGCCGGTTTTTACAGGAGTGCCAAATGCCATAGCGATTTTCCCTGCCAATGTATTTGCCGCCTTTACTGTAATCTGTTGACCCAGGATGGCGCGCACGGATGTTTCAAAAGCATGAAAGCACCCTGGAACGCGCAGCCCCTTTACACATAGCCCGGGCTTTCGCTCATCCAGTTTTTGCAGGGTCTCATATACCGCATCCGGATCGCAGTATAGATCGAACAGGTGTTTTACACAGGCCAGAACCTGAGAAAATACGGGAACAAGGGCGTCGCAAAGTGTCACAAGAAGCGCATTTTTCCTGGGGTTATTTTGCACGCAGATATAGCCGCTGTGCACTTTGCCATTTCGATCGGGCAACCGCACTGTCCGCATATACTTTCCATCCTCGATCTTTTCAATGCCCGAAATTGCGCGGGAAGAAAGAAAACCAAGTATTTCCTCCCAGCGGTAGGGCGGGCGATAGCCTATATTTACTGCAACCTCGCCCGCTTGACCTGCGCCTTTTGCGGTATTTTTGCGCAAAGCACTGGGAGAGAGATGGTAGTGCTTTTGGAATAAATCGTTCAGCCGGCGCAGGCTTCCAAAGCCTGCCGCCATTGCTACATCCAATACGGATAGATTGGTATCGGTCAACAGATTTTTGGCAAGCAGCAGCCGGCATGTCTGCAAATACTGAATGGGCGTTACATGGTATTCCTCTATAAAAACACGCCGCAAATGGCGAGAGGTACACCCGAGTTTAGCACAGAGTGCTTCTAAACTCTGTCCTGTTCCGCAGTTTTCTTCCATCAGCTGCGCTGCCCTATGGGCAAGGGAAGAAGAGGCGTCCACAATGGAGCGCCCGGGGGCAAGCTCTGGCCGGCAAAGCAGGCAGGGGCGATAGCCGGCCTGCTCTGCCTGGGCTGCTGAAGAAAAAAAGGTACAGTTTTCCCTTTTTGGGTGTTTGGCCCGGCATATCGGCCGGCAATAGATCTTTGTTGAAGAGACTCCGATGAAGAAGCGCCCATCGAACCGCACGTCCTTTGAGCGAAAGGCCTCGTAGAGAGCATCGTCGGCTTTTTCCATAAACATCCTCCTTCCACTTTCGCTGCATTGTCAATATATCATGTTTTTTGGAAAAATACTCGCCATATTCGGACATGGTATTTTGCCGCCATGTAAAAATTTTTCCACGAACGGCGCGCAAGCATAATGTCTTTTGATTTTCCATATACTGTACAAATGTACAAAATGAAAAAGAGGGATACAGATGAGAAGCGGGGCTTATAAGAAAAAATCGGCAAAAGTGCAGGTGGGAAAATTTCGGACAGCCGCTCCCGCGCAGGCTGGGATGCCGGCAAAGAGTGTGCGGCGTCATTTTTCAATGGATAAGCAAAAAGCGCTGGCGATCGGAGCGGTTCTTTTGTTGGCACTTGGAATTATAGTTGGGACAGGCGGGCAAAAAGAGGAAAAGCCGCAGATAGCCGCAACAGTTAGCCTTCCCGAAAGCACAGAGGAAGACCAGCCACCCGAAGAAGGGAGCAGCGTTACCCTAAATGTATGCGTAGGAGATGCGCTGAAGCAGATGGAGTTGGAGGAATATATCCTCGGGGTTGTTGCGGCGGAAATGCCGGCATCCTATGAACTGGAAGCGCTAAAAGCCCAGGCTGTTGCTGCGCGCACTTATACTCTGCGCAAAAAACTGGGAGGCGGATGCCAAAAAATAGAGGGAGCGGAGATCTGCACAGATCATACGCACTGTCAGGCCTATTGCTCAGAGGAGCAGATGAAGGAAAAGTGGGCGGGGGATTACGAAAAATACCGCGCAAAAATTTGGCAAGCCGTAAGCGAAACGGCGGGTCAAGTGCTGGTTTACGATGGCCAGCCTATCAGCGCCCTCTACTTTTCTTCCAGTGGGGGGATGACGGAATCTTCCGAGCATGTTTTCGGCGGACAGGTGCCCTATCTTCAGAGTGTAAGTAGCCCCGGGGAAAGCGATTATGAAGGGGCGCAGAAGAAAAAAGAGTTTTCCTATGCCGAAGTTGCAGAATTGGCAACGGCCGCGTACCCGGATTCCCAACTGAGCCAGGAAACAGCCAAAACATCACTGGCCGTTCTTTCGCGCTACGAAAGTGGGCAGGTGGAGAAGCTGAAGCTGGGCAATACGACAATTTCCGGCGTCCAGGCAAGAAAACTCTTTGGGCTGCGATCTGCAAATTTTACGATGAGTTTTGGAGAAGATGGGATGGCATTTGAGACAGTGGGCTATGGCCATGGAGTTGGAATGAGCCAATCGGGAGCAAATGCAATGGGCAAAAATCAAAGCAGCTATCAGCAGATTTTGCAGCACTATTATACGGGAGTTTCCTTTGGCAATGTGAAAGATTTTCTTTAAATAAAAAAATAGAAAAAAGCAGAAAATGAATGCGGCGGCCGCAAAAGCACAG
>USII01000136.1 GCA_900554725.1 uncultured Eubacteriales bacterium | reverse complement strand
CAGCAGGGGTGCGCGTTTATCTGGCGCTGCCGGCCTACCTGGATGATGCGGAAGTTTTGGCTGCAGAAAGGCTTTTGGATCGCTATTCCTGTTTTTGTGGCATACTGGCTGGGAATCTGGCGGGAGTTGCGCTGGCGCAGAGGCGCCAGATGCCCTTTGTTTCGGATATTGCGCTCAATATTGCATCGGCGCAGGGAGTGGATTGCCTGCGCTCTATGGGGGCGGAGAATGTCGCGCTGAGCGCAGAACTGAATTTGGAGGAGATAAGGCAGATCAACCGCCTCGGAAGCGAAGTAGTAGTATTTGGGCGCATTCCCGTGATGCATTTGCGGCATTGCCCGCTTAGAAAGATAGGGCAGTGCGGCAGATGCGGACAGGCAGAGCTGAGAGATGAAAAGGGCCATGCATTTCCCCTTGTAAAAGGAGGGATCGAAAGCTGTCTTTTGCAGGTTTTGGCCAGCGTTCCGATGGCGGTAGGAGAAGTGCAGAAGCTGCGGGATGCGGGAATTTGCGGCATGCGGCTTTGCTTTTACGGGGAAGGCGGCAGCCAGGTTATGCGCGCGGTTCTGGCCTATCGGAAGGCAGAGCAAACCGGAAACAATGTGGATTTTTCCGGCGTGATAGAAGGCAGGGCAAATAAGGGTCACATAGAGCGGGGAGTAGAATAGATGGACGAGAGAGTACTCAAAATATTGGGCTACGATAAGATACAGCAGATGCTGGCGGAATGCGCGGTATCCAGCCGGGGAGCGGCTGCTGCCAAAGCTCTTCTTCCGGCGACTGACCGGCGCGAGGTCGAAACGATGATTGCGCAAACCAGGGAGGCGGAAACCATCAGTATTTCCAGCGTGGCGCACCCGATGATGGGCTTTGACGATCTGAGCGGCGAGCTCACTCGGCTGAAGGCAGGTGCCGGCCTTTCCTGTGCAGAACTGATGCGCATTTCGCGCCTGCATAAAGCGGCTAAGCGCGCGAAAAAGACGATTTTGAAGGATGAAGAGGGTGCGCTGCGCCTTTTGCCCAGCATGGCGGAAAACCTGTTTTACGACGATATGCTTATCGGGCGCATCGACGAGGCGATTTTAAGCGAAGAGGAAGTTGCAGATGGAGCCTCAGCAGAACTCCGGCAGATCCGCAGAAAAATGCGCAGCGAAAACGCCTTTGTGCGCGAAAAGCTCAATTCCATTATCCGAAGCAAAGAATATGCCCCATATTTGCAGGATGCCATCATCACTACGCGCGATGGCAGGTATGTTGTCCCGGTCAAGCAGGAATACCGGGGGAATGTCCCGGGGCTGATACATGGGCAGTCGGCCAGTGGGGCGACGCTCTTTATCGAGCCCATGAGTATTGTGGAGGCGAATAACCGCCTGCGCGTTCTGGAAGAAGAGGAACAGCAGGAGATTGCGCGCATCCTGTTGGAGCTTTCCTCGCTTGCAGGGGCATATACGCAGCAAATGTGGGCAGATTTGGAGATTTTGACGCAGCTCGATCTCATCTTTGCAAAAGCAGCGTTGGCTATCCGCATGCGGGCGATGCCGGTACAGCTGAATGAAGATGATACCATCGATATCCGCGCAGGGCGGCATCCTTTTATTGATGAAAAGGAAGTGATTCCCGTTTCTATCCATATTGCAAACGAGCATCGAACGCTGATTATCACAGGGCCGAATACAGGCGGGAAAACTGTGACGCTAAAAATGGTGGGGCTGTTTTCGGCAATGGCCCAGAGCGGATTGTTTTTGCCTGCGCAGGAGGGGAGCAGCCTGCCGCTGTTTGGCAAAATTTTTGCGGATATCGGCGATGAGCAGAGCATAGAGCAATCTCTTTCCACATTCAGCTCCCATATGCGCAACATCATCTATATCCTGCGCAAAGCGCAGCCGCATTGCCTTGTGCTGATAGATGAACTGGGCGCCGGGACGGATCCTGAAGAAGGCACGGCGCTGGCATTGGCCGTGCTGGATGAACTGAACAACCGAGGCTGCAAGCTGCTTGCGACAACACACTACAGCGAAATTAAGGCCTATGCCATGAAAACGGAAGGGTTTGAAAACGCCAGCATGGAGTTTGATGCACAGTCGCTGCGGCCCACATATCGGCTGATTATGGGCGTGGCGGGTTCCAGCAATGCGTTTCTCATCTCCAAGCGGTTGGGGCTTAAGGCGCCCCTAATTGAAAGGGCAAAAAGCTTTATGAGGCAGGAGCGCCTGGAATTTGACGATCTGATTTTGCAGGCGGAGCGCACGCGCAAACAGGCGGAGCGCGAGCTGGAGCGGGCGCGGCAAATGCAGGAGCATGCAAAACAGGTGGATTCTCGCGCAAAACAGTTGGAACAGGAGTTAGCGCAAAAGCGCAAAAGCGCCATTGAGCGGGCACAGAAGGATGCGCTGGAAATTGTAAAACAGGCGCAGGAAGAGACCGAAGCTCTGATCCGGGAAGCGAAAAAACTGAGCAGGCAGAGCGAGAGCCAGGCCACAAAGACGACACAGAAAGTGCGCCGCGAGCTTTCCGCCAGACGGGAAGTGCTAAAAAAAAGCATCGAGCCAAAGAAAAGGCCGCCCGCCTCTGTAAACCCCGCGAAGCTTTCGGTGGGGGACCTGGTGTATATTTACAGCCTTGGAGTCGAGGCGACTGTTTCCAGCCTGCCAGATGCAAAAGGGATGGTGGGCGTGCAAGCCGGGATTATGAGCATGAATATCCACTATTCGGATTTGGAAATGGCGGGCCCTCCCGCCAAAAAGAAGGCGGCCCGCACCAGCAGAATTTCGCTGGAGCGAAAGAGTGTTCCGCTCTCCATCAACCTGCATGGATATACGGTGGAGGAGGCAATTTTGGAAGTGGACCGCTATTTGGACGACGCTTTTCTGGCCGGGCTTTCAGAGGTATCTATCATACATGGAAAAGGGACAGGCGCGCTGCGCAGCGGGATCCAGGGTTTTTTAAGAAAGCATCCCCATGTAGCGCAGTTTCGCTTGGGCAAGTTCGGGGAAGGAGAAAGCGGAGTGACCATCGTTACGCTAAAATAGTTATATTTGGGAAGTTATTTTAGCTTTGGGTTACACTCTGTTCATAAATGGAGGCTATAATGAGAATAGCAGCTAGCGCTTGCCTTGCAGGCAGGAGATGCCGATATGATGGCAAAGCAAAACCAAGCCGGGAAATTCTCGAGCGGATTGCCCGGGGAGAAGAGGTTCTCCTTTTCTGCCCGGAATGCTTGGGAGGGCTTGCAACCCCAAGGGAGCCATCTGAAATTGCTGGAACAGGAAAAGCGGTTTTGGAGGGAAAGGCGAGAGTGCTCGGAAAAGACGGAAGCGATCGCACAGCACAGTTTCTCGCAGGGGCACAGGCAGCGCTGGCGCAACTAAAAGAGGCCGGTATAAAAAGGGTCTATTTAAAAAGCAAGAGCCCATCATGCGGCGTAGGGAAAATTTATGATGGAACCTTCACAGGAAAGCTGATTTGCGCAAACGGCGTGGCAGCTGAACTGTTTTTGCAAAACGGGTTGGATGTAGTTTGCATAGACGAATGAAAAGAGGGAATG
>USII01000135.1 GCA_900554725.1 uncultured Eubacteriales bacterium | reverse complement strand
GGCCCTTTGTGAGACCAACTATGCCACTGTGCATCTGTATCCGGCAGCATTTGAAGATGTGGCAAATCTGTTGGCAGAGGCCATCTGCAGGAGGGCGGAGCTTTGCCCGGAAGAGACGATGGATGTTTTTCTGTGCGTCAATTCTATCCGCCCGGCGCAGTTTTTTGAAAATGTCATACGCGGGCAGCTCAGAACGCCCGAACAAACGCGCTATTTTGAGCAGAAGGTGGGGCTGGTGGAAACGCTGACATACCGCAACGCCTTTCGCGGCACGCCCGAGCTTCTAGAGGAAGATCCGGAGGCTGTCATTGCAAGCGATTACGCAAGGCTGCCCATCGATGGGGAGGCCGTGAAGGGCGAAATCCCCATTCCCGCCATGATTCCCCTGGATAAATTCCAGGGGCGCGCGGTCAACAAGATCTGGAACATCAATATGCGCCACTATACGCTGGCGCTCTATACCTTTTATCAGGGCGATGCGCTGATGTGGAAGGGCGCGGTAAACCCCTATAACCGCTACTGCACAAAGAAGGCAGCTGAGGAGGCGACTTTCGCCGTCATGCGGGAATTTGGCTTCACATATGAGGAACTGAAAAAGGGAGACCGCAACCAAAACGATGAGGATTGGTGGAAGCGGTGCTCCAATCCCGAGGATACGGATACTGTTCGCCGCGTCGCGGCAGATCCCATCCGCAAGCTGGCCAAGGGGGAGCGGCTTCTTGGGCCCGCGCTGTGCTGCCTGAAGCATGGGCGCATCCCCTATTTTCTCTCGCGCAGCATTGCGCTTGGCTATTGCTATCAGGATAGGGAGGATAAGAGTGCTGAGGAGCTTCAGGCATACCTCGGGGAGCATGGGATTGCCGCCGCTCTGGAAAAGTACTCCGGGCTTTTGGAGGAAGACCCGGAGGAGAGGATGTTAAAGCAGCTCATCTGCGCGCAGTATGAAGAGCTCACCCACAGAGCGAGGGGATGAGGAGGCGTTTGGAATATGGAGGAGGCAAAAAAGAGCGGCGCATTTCAGCCAAAGAAACACCTGGTGCTCATTGGGGCAGGGAAAATCGGATGCGGCTATCTGGCGGATCTGTTTGAAAGCGCAGGGTATTCCCTCACCTTTTTGGTGCATACCCAGGAAAAGACGCAGAAAATGCGCGAGCAGGGCTACTATACGCTGTTTATCACAAAAGAGAGTTCTCCCAAAACATCCAAGCGGAGGATTTCGGGCTACGAGGCATTCTGTACGCAGACAGAGCGGGAGCAGTGCATCCAGGCGCTCTGCCAGACAAACTATGCCTCTGTGCATACTTACCCGGGTGCATTTGAGGATATTTGCGATCTGCTGGCGGCGGCGATTCAAAGGCGTTTTGCCCAGGGAAACCAGCAGCCGCTGGATGTGCTGCTCTGCGTCAATGTGACGGATGCCTACGAGCAGTTTGATGCCGGTATCACTAAAAGGTTGACGCCCGAGCAGCAGGCGTATTACCGCCAGCATGTGGGGCTTGTGCGCACACTGACTTACCGCGGCGGCTATCTGCCCAGGCCGGATATGCTGCAGGAAGACGAGCTTGCCGTATGGGCTTCGGATTATCCGGATCTGCCGGTGGATCGGGATGCGTTCCGGGGCGAAATCCCGAAGGGCGTAAACCTGCGCCTGATGGATAAGATGGAGGCCCGCGCTGTGGCCAAGGTGTGGTGCGGCAATGTCCGCAGCTGCATTCTTGCGATGATGTCTGCAAAATATGGGTTTTGCTATACAAACCAGGGCGCGGAGGTGCCCTATATCCGCATGTGCGTAGAGGCCGGCAAAGAGGAGGCGACACGCGCCGTCCTTCTGGAATACGGCATGACAAGAGAAGAACTGGAAGCGGGGGCACGGGAGCGCGGGCAGCAGGATTGGTTGGCTGGGATGCGGGAAAGCGGAGCGAAAGATGCCGTTTTCCGCGTCGCCAACGATCCCATCCGCAAGCTGGCACGAAAAGACAGGTTGACTGGCCCTGCCCTCTGTTGCTTGAAGCATGGCATTGTGCCCTATTTTCTGACGCGGGCCGTGGCCTATGCGCTGTGTTACTGCCATCCGGATGACCCTGCCTCCATGGAGCTTGCGGCCTATCAGAAGGAGCACGGCGTGCGGGAGGCGATCATCCGCTACTGCCAGCTAGACCCTGCGCAGGAACAGGAGAACTTTTTTCTGCAAATGGTGTTGGGGCATTACCGGGAGATTGCTGGAAAAGAGACGGAAAATAGGGAATAGAGGCTGTAAAGGGAGGCTGGAATCAGCAGGATTGCCTTAATTAAAAAAGCCGCACAACAAGAAGAATTCCTGTTGTGCGGCCTTTTTTGTACACAAGAGTGCATGCCCTCGGCTATTCGTAGAACTCCGGAGCGGTGCGCAGCTGCTGAAACTGCTCGATATCGTGGGGGAAGATGATGGTTGCACCATACCTCTGTTGAAGCCGATGCAACTTTTGGATAGAGGCGAGATAGAGCTGCCTGTCATAGGGGCTTCGCGGGGGAATGGGCGGGTTTTCGTAATTTGCGCGGACATATGCCGCATCCTGCGGAAGCAGATATACGCCCTGCTTTGCGTGCAGAACAAGCCCAAGAAGGCCGGGCGTATGCCCGGGCAGGTTTACTACATCGATGCCGGGAAGAAGCTCGAAATCCTCTTCCACAAGGTGTACTTTTTTTAGGGGCGCCGTCAGATCGCCAAAGATGTACCCGCCGTGCTGCTCCGGATCAGAACTGGTGTGAATGGCGAGCAGGGCGTTGATGTAATCCGCCTTTGGAACATAAACTTCCGCATGGGGAAAAAGGGGAAGCCCTCCGGTGTGATCCAGGTGCATATGGGATAGCACGATTGTTTGAATCTCTTCCGGCCGAACGCCCACAAGCGCCAACTGCTGTTCCAGGCGCTGATGGAAAGATTGATGAAGGGCGAATTTGCGCTGCATGGTTTTGGGCCAATACCCTTCCATGGCCTTGGGGTTGCTGCCTGTATCGTAGAGAACCAGGCCATTCGGATGCTCTATCAGAAACGCCAAAACGGGCATGGGAAGCAGGCTTTTATCCGGCGCACGGCTGGTATCATGCACAACGCTATCCCGTTCCCCATCCAGGTATCCCGTATCAAGGATATAAAATCTCATAATTCCTCCCCTGGCCTTTAGGGCAAAAAACCACTGCGGCCGCTCTTTTTATCTCCTGATATAAGAGTAACGGTTTTGCGGCGGGCTGTCAATCGCAGAAAATTTGTGCGGAAAACATGGTGAAGCAAAGGGTTTTATGATATGATTAATATGCAAGAGTATCTGCATGTGGAGTAGAAAAACGGTGAAGCAAACGCAAACAAAACAAAATCGTGCAGGCGCGCTGCTGGAGCTGGTCATTGCGCTGGTTGTGCAGATCCTGCTGTACTATATCTCAAGGGCAATCTGGGTGACACTTCCCATCCTGGCGATTCCAGGCGTATATATTGGAGCGCGGAGGGGCTTTGGCTGGGGGCTTGCCTTGGCAGTGCTGAGCAGCGCTGCGGCCTATCTGCTCCTGGGGCAACCGGGGCTGTTCCTCATCATTATGG
>USII01000134.1 GCA_900554725.1 uncultured Eubacteriales bacterium | reverse complement strand
GCGCATAACAGCGGCCCATCTGATAGTTCAGACAAGGGCGCTCTTTTCGCCCACCAGCGGAAATTTCCTTTTTACAGCTTCTAAGCGGAAAAAGCTTATGCACGCCATCCAGCACTTCGCGCACGGAAAACGCCTCCAAATACGGCCCAAAGTATTTTGCGCCATCCCGGGAAACTTTGCGCACGATTTCCACCCGCGGGTAATCTTTTTTGAGATCGATGCGCACATAGGGGTAGTGCTTGTCGTCCCGCAGCAGGATATTGTAGTGAGGCTGGTATTCCTTAATCAGGTTGCACTCCAAAATGAGCGCTTCCTTTTCGCTGTCTGTGATGATATATTCAAAATCCGCTATTTTATTGACCATCGCATTGGTCTTGGAGTTTTTTACGGCGTTGGCCCCAAAATATTGGCTGACGCGGTTCTTTAGCACCTTGGCCTTGCCCACATAGATCACCGTGCCCTGTTCATCGCGCATCAGGTATACGCCAGGGCTCCTTGGCAGCGTTTTTATTTTCTCTTCCAGCATCTCGTTTAAAAGACGCATCTGACACCTCCCTTGCTGCTACTGTTTCTTACAATATAGCCCACGGCCAAACGCCCGGGCCGAATCCAGATGTGTTTTTGCAATCTGTGGCTTGCCGTTGGTATCTCCGCATCCTCCTGCCAGCAAAATCCCCTTATCGCGTAAGCCGATATAGGATACAACTGCAAACTTATAGTAGGAAGCTGCCTGATGGAAAGTCCAGAAATAGTCATCTGCCGCCGTCATTAAAAGAGCGCAATCCTTCTTTGGGTATTTTTCATAGCGCCCGAGCGGCGGGTTGTCATCCGGCTGCGCAATGCTGTAAAACCGCTCAATAAAGGCTTTCAGGCGGGAGGAGATCGTCCAAAAATAGAGCGGAGAGGCTAGGGCAATGAGATCCGCCGCCTGAATTTTGGGCGTAAGAAGATGAAAATCGTCTTTTAAAACACAGGGCTTTTCATAGCGGCAGGCATTGCAACCACTGCACCCTTTTACTTCGTGCTGCATCAGGGAAAATTTTTCTACTCGGTGCCCCGCCTGTTCTGCGCCTTGCGCAAAAGCATCCACTAATTGAGCAGTGTTCCCCTTTGGCCTGCCTCCGCCTATGACAACCAGAATGTTCTTGCTCTCCATTTTGCCGTTTCCCCTCCTTGTCCATACTATTATAGTATATCACAATTAGTCCAATGCAGTTAAGCCCGGGCGCAGAGCAGATTCTGGCATTCTCTCCTCTTATGTGGCAATGCTTTGCCGCTTTCACCCGCCTTTTTGATGCAGATGAAAAAAGGCACCCGCAGATGCGGGTGCCTTTCAGAAGGCCCTTCTCAAGTGCTTTCCCCATTAAGCGCGGGAAATTTCCCTTTTCCCGCAGCTACCCCGCCAGATAGGCGAAAATCTTGCCCGCCATTGGCGCGGCATAGCGGGAACCAAAGCCCGCTCCTTCAAAAATAACGGCCACGGCATAAGGGGTACTGGGATCATCAATGAACCCGACAAACCAAGAATGGTTTTTCACCTGCCCCTCTTCCACAAATTCGGCAGTTCCCGTTTTTCCGCAAACGGGAACACCCGAAACGCCTGCAGAAGTTCCCGTGCCGCTCTGCACCACTTCCCGCATATATGCCTTTACCTGCCCTGCAGTTTGCGCGGGAAGCACGCGCCGATACTGTGCAGGCGAAAAGGTAAACCCGGCATAGCCGCCCCGAGCGACATCTTTCAACAGCTTAGGCTCCATCATCACGCCATCATTGGCGATGCTTCCCGCGATCATGGCTGCATGCAGCGGAGTGACAAGGTCGTTATACTGCCCTACGCCTGCCCATGCAATATCCCCTTCGTTATTCGTCACCTCAAAATTGCTGGAGTACAGCTCCAGTTCATCTCCGGAAAAGCGGAATTCCTGGTTGAATCCAAATTTTTCCGCCTGCTTCTTCAGACGGCTTGCGCCAATTTTTACGGAAAGATTGGCAAAATAAGTATTGCAGGATTTGGTAAACGCGCTTTCCAGCGTCAGGCTGCCATGCGCACCGCCCGGGCAGGTGATCTTTTGCCCTTCGATGATGCATTCTCCCGTACATTCATAGGAAAGGTCTATCCCCTCTTCCAGCGCCGCAGAAGCCGTGACAATCTTCATGATAGAGCCGGGGGGATATCGCCCCATCGTTGCCCGATCCACAAGGCTGGTATCGACGGGCTCTTCCTCCCCCAGCGTCAGCGGATCGAAAGTGGGAATGCCCACATTCGCAAGCAGCTCGCCCGTCTTATAGTTTAATACCACAACACAGCCCGTCATGGCATCCATATTGTCATAGATATATTCGGAAAGCTCTGCATCCACCGTAAGGGTGATATCGTTCCCCTGGTTTTCCCGCCCGGCCAGCAGATCCTCGATGCGCTCCACAAGGTTTTTATCCATGCCGTAGATATATTTTGCAAAGCGCGTTTCCACGCCTTTGGCCGCAATTCCCGCAGGATCTCCCATAATGTGCGAAAGCGCCCGGCGCTTATCCACTTCTTCGTTGTATCTGCGCGTCGTCCCTTCCGACCAGGCCAACCTAATTCCATTTGTATCATAAACCGTTCCGCCGGAAATATTTTGATACGCTTGCTGAATCCGCGGGTTATAGGGCGTCGCGTACCACTGGTTTCCATAGACAATGACAGAATACCCAAGGTAGATAATAAGCACGCTAAACAGCGCCACAAAAATGCCCAGGGAAATGCGCATATTCCTCTTAAATTTTTCCACATCCCTCATGGCACTTCCTCCTTCTTTTCTCTGTTGCCCACTCTGCCGGCAAGGCCATTGGCGGGGATGAGCGCCCTTCTTTTGGGCGCGCATCCTCTCTGCCCATGCCGGAATTCTCTAAAAGCACCATTCACTATGCAATCTCGCCGCCCATTTCGGCCAGCTCTTCTTCGTCTTTCTGGCCGTTTTTAATTGCTACTCCCTCTATAATTCCCAGCTGGATCATGGAGGAAAGCAGCGAACTGCCGCCATAGCTGATATAGGGCAGCGTCACCCCTGTAAGGGGAATGAGCTTAATCACCCCGCCGATAATGATAAAGCTCTGCAAGGAAAGCATTGCAGTGCAGCCAAACACCAGCAACGCATCATAAGTGCTGCGCGCATTTAGGGCGATGAGAATGCCTCGCACAATAAATACCAGGTAGAACAGGATGACGATGATGCCAAAGATAATGCCAAACTCTTCTCCGATCACGGTAAAGATATAGTCGCTCTCGCTTACGGGAATCACATCTGGCATGCCGCGCCCCAGCCCTACACCGAACAAGCCGCCGCTGGCCAGGGCAAGCAGACCCTGCACAATCTGGTATCCCTGCCCATTATAAGTGGCCCAGGGGTCTAACCAAACTTCCACACGAGTCTGCACATGGGAAAACAGCTTATAGCTGGCAAACGCTCCGCCGCCCAGCACACCCACGCCAAGAAGCGTAAGCCATGTGCGCCCTGTGGCGGCGAAGAAAGTCACCAGGAAGGTCAGTGCGATGAGCAGGCCTGCCCCCAAATCCTTCTCCACCACCAACAGCACAACACATGCCGCCGTGTAGATGAGATATGGAATGAAGGAAACCCTGTCTCTTATACACA
>USII01000133.1 GCA_900554725.1 uncultured Eubacteriales bacterium | reverse complement strand
AGACCACCATCACCAACCTCATCAACCGCTTCTACGACATTCAGGACGGCAAGATACGCTACGACGACATCAACATCAACAAGATAAAGAAGGCGGATTTGCGGCGCAGCATGGGCATTGTGCTGCAGGATACCAACCTGTTTACGGGCACGGTGATGGAAAATATCCGCTATGGAAGGCTGGATGCGACTGACGAGGAGTGCCGCGCGGCAGCGCAGCTTGCGGGCGCCCACGATTTTATCACCCGTCTGCCGGATGGCTATGAGACCATGCTCTCGGGCAATGGCGCCAACCTTTCCCAGGGGCAGCGGCAGTTGTTGGCCATTGCTCGTGCGGCCGTGGCAGACCCACCTGTCATGATCTTGGATGAGGCGACTTCCTCCATCGATACGCGCACGGAGGCCATTGTGCAGCGGGGGATGGATGCGCTGATGCAGGGGCGGACGGTATTTGTCATCGCGCATCGGCTTTCCACAGTGAAAAACTCCGATGTGATTATGGTGCTGGAGCAGGGGCGCATTATCGAGCGCGGAACGCACGAGCAGCTCATCGCTCAGAAGGGCAAGTATTATCAGCTCTATACCGGGGCGTTTGAGCTCGAATAAAGCGGGCACAGCCTCGCTGTATCGGGAAAAGGCGGCCAGAGAGGCCGCCTTTTTTGTGTTTTGAGAGAAAATGCGGCAGGCAGATGCAGCAATGCCAAACCCTAGCTCTGTCAATGCAAAAAAGTTTGCATAAATATTCGAGCAAAAAAGACCGACAGAGAGAGAAAAGGTGGGAAGGAGGTGGCCTGATGCCGCCTTTTCGGCCCCAAAAAAAATCTTGACAAACCACCTTCCGCTCTTTACAATATAGCTATTATTAGGATGAAAAATGATGACCGGGAAGAGTAAGCGCGATGCGGCCTTAAAGAGAGCTTTTGGGTGGTGCGAAAAAGCGGGAGCGCGCGGCGAAGTTCACCCCGCGAGTTTTTCCGGGTTCGCCCGTTACTGCGGAGGACGGCTTTTGCCGCCCAATAAGAGCGCTGCCGCAAGGCTGCGCCAAAATCAAGGTGGTACCGCGCACATGCGCCCTCGAGGTTTTCTCGGGGTTTTTTTATTGCGGCGCATTCGGGTGCGCCGGGAAAAAGAGGAAAGCAGGGCGGTATTGCACCGCCTTCAGATTTAGGAGGATGCAAACATGAGCAAGATGAAAAAGACACTGGCGGTTCTGCTCAGCGCGCTGATGGTCTGTGTTTTCGCGGCCGGTTGCGGGCAGCAGGAAGAGGCCGAGGGCGTCGAACAGACTTCCGGAACAGGAGGTTATCGCATTGGCATTATCCAGTATAACGAGCATGTGGCGCTGGATTCTGCACGGGAGGGCTTTTTGGAAGCCCTGGCGGATAACGGCTATGTAGAGGGGGAAAACCTGGAAGTGGATTTCCAGAACGCCCAGGGAGATCAATCCAATCTGTCCACCATCAGCAAGAGCTTTGTGAGCCAGGATATGGACCTTGTCCTTGGCATTGCGACTCCGGCGGTGCAGTCCATTGCCGGTGAAACGGAAGAGATTCCCATTGTGGGCACGGCAGTGACGGATTATGTCGTTGCAAAGCTTGCCGAAAGCGATGAGGAGCCCGGCTATAATGTGACGGGTACGAGCGATATGAACCCCATCGAAGAGCAGATTGAACTGCTTACGCAGCTCTGCCCGGATGCCAAGACGGTGGGCGTGCTGTATACCAACAGCGAGGACAACTCTGTGCTCCAGGCGGGGCTGGCAAAGGAGTATATCGAGGCGGCGGGCCTTGAGTATGTGGAAGTGACGGTCACGGGTACCAACGATGTGCAGCAGGCGACGCAGTCCATCGTGCGGCAGTGCGATGCTATCTATGTCCCGACGGATAACACATTTGCCTCTGCGATGCCCACGGTATATGGCGTAGTTTCCGAATCCGGAACGCCGGTTATCTGCGGAGAATCGGGCATGGTGGATTCGGGCGGCATGGCAACGCTGGGCATCAATTATCACGATCTTGGATATCAGACTGGGCTTATGGCAATTAAAATTCTAGAGGGCGAGGCAGAGCCTGCCACAATGCCCATCGAAAAGGCGACGAATTTTGACTATGTCATCAGCAAGGAATTTGTAGATGCCATTGGGCTCGAAGTTCCGGAAGAACTGCAGGAGTATGTAAAATAAAAGGCCATCTGAAAATGTGGCCGGCCGCGTTCTTTTGCGCGGCAAATATATACCGATGATAGACCGGCCGGGGACTCTTTGGAGGTTCCGGCCGTATCTTCGGAAAAGAAAAAAAGAAGTTGCAGAGGATAAGCAATGCTACAAGATTTTATTGGCGCGATATCGCTTGGCCTGATTTGGGCGGTGATGGCCATCGCCATTTACATTACCTATAAAATCCTGGATATCGCGGATATGACGGTGGAGGGAAGCATCACCATGGGCGCGGCTATTTCGGCCGTATGCATTTCCAACGGAATGAACCCATATCTCACGCTTTTATTGGCGTTTGGCGGCGGGCTTTTGGCCGGGCTTGTGACGGGCTTTTTCCATACCATACTGAAAATTCCCGCGCTGCTTTCGGGGATTTTGACGATGCTGGCCCTGTATTCGGTGAACCTGCGCATCATGGGCAAAGCCAATATTTCGCTGCTGAAGATGGATACCGTCTTTACGCCCTTTGAGAACCTGGGGCTCTCCAAGAATCTGGCGGTCATTGCCGTTATGGTGGTGATTGTGGGAGTGATCATTTGCGCGCTCTACTGGTTTTTTGGCACAGAGCTTGGCTGCGCTATCCGCGCGACAGGCAACAACCATAGAATGGCGCGGGCACAGGGCATCAACACCCGGTTTATGACTATCGTGGCGCTCATGCTCTCCAACGGGCTGGTAGGGCTTGCGGGGGCGCTCATTGCCCAGAACCAGAACTTTGCGGATATGAGCATGGGCATTGGAAGCATCGTCATCGCATTGGCTTCCCTTATCATCGGGGAGGTGCTTTTTGGGAAGCGCAATTTCTTTTTGCGGCTGCTTTCTTTGGTATTTGGCGCCGTCGTTTACCGCATCATCATCGCGTTTGTGCTGTGGCTCGGCATGCCCAGCAACGATTTGCGGCTGTTTACTGCGCTGACGGTGGCGCTTGCTTTGGCGCTGCCCGTTTTTCGCAGTTATTTTCAGACGCTTAGGCGCTCGCTTCGAAAGGGGGAATAGGCATGCTGAAAGTAACAGGGCTGGAAAAAACCTTTGATATTGGCACGATCAATGAAAAGAAGGCGCTTTGCGGCATCGATCTCACGCTGCAAGAGGGCGATTTTGTCACGGTGATCGGCGGAAATGGTGCGGGAAAATCCACGCTGCTTAACGCCATTGCTGGTGTGTTTCCCGTGGATCGGGGACATATTTACTTAAATGGGCAGGAGGTTACAAAACTGCCCGAGCATAAGCGCGCCAAGCTGCTGGGCCGGGTTTTTCAGGATCCGATGATGGGAACGGCGGCAGATATGGGGCTTGAGGAAAACTTGGCGCTGGCCTATCGACGCGGGCAGCACAGAACGCTGAAATGGGGCATTTCCAAAATGGAACGCGCCTTTTTCCGGGAGCAACTTTTGCAGCTCGAGCTGGGGCTGGAATACAGAATGAACGCAAAGGCG
>USII01000132.1 GCA_900554725.1 uncultured Eubacteriales bacterium | reverse complement strand
GCTGCATATTATCAAAAGGTGGAAAATGCCCTCGCAAAAGCCGAGGGGGATTTGAGCGATGCAGCTTTATCCTCGCAGATAAAATCGGTTTATCTGGAGATAGGCGATGCAAAAATGGAACTTGTGAAAAACCTTCAAAATTAGAGCCTCCTCCACATAAAATATGGCAAAAATGGTATTTCAAACATTTTAAGAGAAACCACTAGATTTTTCGCTTGGCGAATGGTAGAATATCTTAGGTTCACTTGTCACTTTGTTATATTATTTTACTGTAGGAACTCTAATAGGAGGTTATTAGAATGCCCACCATGGTTTTAGAAAAGGCAAAAGTACAGGAACTCAAAGATTATATTGCCGCAATGAAGGAAGCGCCTGGTCCGCTGATGCCAATTATGCAGAAGGCCCAGGAGCTTTTCGGTTGCTTGTCTTTTGAGGTTCAGGAGATTATTGCAAATGAGATGAACATTCCCATGAGCGATATCTATGGCGTTGCGACTTTTTATGCTCAGTTTAACCTGGAGCCTAAAGGCCGCCATATCATCGGCGTGTGCCTGGGTACCGCTTGCTATGTTAAAAACTCTCAGCACATTTTGGAAGCGCTGGAAAAGACGCTTGGGATTTCCGAAGGCAAGACGACAGAAGATGGCATGTTTTCGCTGGATGCGACGCGCTGTCTTGGCTGCTGCGGGCTGGCGCCTGTTATGATGATTGACGATCGCGTTTACGGACGGCTGACTCCCGACGATATCCCTGGGATCATTGAGAATTTCAGAAAAGAACATCAATAATTGCTGTTAGGCAAAGGTTATATTGGAGGAGTTAGGATGAAATCGTTACAGGAACTTGAAAGTGTAAAAAACGCCTCGATTGGCGATGTAAAAATAAGATTAGAAGGAGCAGAGGCTCCAAAGGGAGTAAAGCATGTGCTGGTCTGCGGCGGCACAGGATGCACCTCCTCGAAATCCCCGCTTATTGTTGAGAAGTTCAATGAGCTGGTTAAAGAAAAGGGAATAGGCGATAGGATAAAAATAGTCCGTACAGGATGCTTTGGTCTGTGCGAAAATGGCCCGATTGTCATCGTGTATCCGGAGGGTACCTATTACAACAGAGTTACTGTGGAGGATGTGGAAGAAATTGTAAATGAGGATCTGCTGGCGGACAGGCCTGTAGAGCGCCTCTACCACAAGCCCCATGCTGCAAATGAAACCGTTGAGAGAACACTCCCTAAAATTAACTTCTATAAAAAGCAGAAGCGCATCGCGCTGCGCAACTGCGGTGTCATTGATCCGGAAAAAATCGAGGAGTATATCGCGCTGGATGGCTATCAGGCGCTTGCAAAATGCCTGAATGAGTATACTCCAGATGAAGTGATCGATATTATGTCGAAATCCGGTTTGCGCGGAAGAGGCGGAGCAGGGTTCCCCACAGGACTAAAATGGAAGTTTGCCCGCAATGCCCAGAATGAGCAGAAATATGTCATCTGCAACGCCGACGAAGGAGACCCTGGCGCGTTTATGGACCGCTCTGTTCTGGAGGGCGATCCTCATAGTGTCATTGAGGCAATGGCAATTGCCGGATACGCCATTGGAGCGAACATGGGATATGTATATTGCCGTGCTGAATATCCCATTGCAGTGCAGCGCCTGCAGATCGCAATCGATCAGGCGCGTGAAAATGGCCTGCTGGGAGAACATATTTTTGGTTCCGAGTTCTCTTTCGATATGGAAATTCGCCAAGGTGCGGGTGCTTTTGTCTGCGGCGAGGAAACGGCACTTATGGAATCTATCGAAGGGCGCCGTGGCGAGCCCCGGCCCAAGCCTCCGTTCCCGGCCAATAAGGGCTTATTTGGCAAGCCTACGATCATCAACAATGTGGAAACGCTGGCCAATATCCCGGTTATCATTCTAAAGGGCCCGGAATGGTTTGCTTCCATGGGCACGGAAAAATCCCACGGGACAAAAGTGTTTGCATTGGGTGGAAAGATCGCCAATACTGGCCTTGTGGAAATTCCAATGGGAACGACGCTTCGGGAGATTCTATTTGATATTGGCGGCGGCATTCCCAATGGGAAGAAGTTTAAAGCAGCACAGACAGGCGGCCCCTCGGGTGGCTGTATCCCTGCGGAGAATCTGGATGTTCCGATCGACTATGATAACTTGGCCGCTATCGGCTCAATGATGGGTTCTGGCGGGCTTATTGTCATGGATGAGGATAACTGCATGGTGGATGTAGCGCGCTTCTTCCTGGAATTTACCGCGGATGAATCCTGCGGAAAGTGTGCGCCTTGCCGCATTGGCACTAAGCGTATGCTGGAGATCCTGGAGCGCATTACAAAAGGCCAGGGCCAGGAAGGGGATATCGAAAAGCTGGAAGAGCTGGCAAATGGAATCAAAGATGGTGCTCTTTGCGGCCTTGGAAAGACGGCCCCCAACCCGGTTCTTTCTACAATTAAATATTTCCGGGATGAGTATGAGGCGCATATTAAAGAAAAGCGCTGCCCTGCTGGGCATTGCAAAGCGCTGCTCAATTATTCTATCGTGGCAGAGAAATGCAAGGGCTGCAGCCTTTGCTCCAGGGTTTGCCCCGTAGGCGCCATTTCCGGTGTCATCAAGAGTCCGTATGTCATCGATAGCAGCAAATGCATCAAGTGCGGTGCCTGCATGGAGAAGTGCAAATTTGGCGCCATTGTGAAGAAGTAAGGAGAGGTGAATCATGGTATCTTTGACGATAGATAACATTAAGGTTGAGGTTCCGGAAAATACTTCGGTATTGGAAGCAGCCAGAAAAGCAAATATTAAGATTCCCACACTGTGCTATTTAAAGGGAGTCAATGCGATTGGCGCATGCCGGATCTGCCTGGTGGAAGTTGTGGGGAATGCGGCGCTTCAGGCAGCATGCGTGTTGCCGGTTACGGAAGGCATGGTTGTGCGGACGAATTCTCCTAAGGTTTTAAAATCCCGTCGGCTGAGCCTGGAGCTCTTGCTTTCCAATCACGATAGAGAGTGCCTTTCCTGCCCGAGAAATAAAAACTGCGAGCTGCAAACGCTGACGGAGCGCTTCCAAGTAGACGACTATAAATATGAGGGAGAAAGACATCATCTTCCAATCGATGAGCTTTCGCCTTCTGTTGTGCGCAACCAGAACAAATGTGTGCTGTGTAAGCGCTGTGTTGCAGTTTGCCGCAATGTTCAGAAAATTGGGGCGATCGGCATTGTAAACCGCGGCTTTGAAACGACGATTTCGCCAGTATTTGGAAAATCTCTGGATAGGGTGCCTTGCATTAACTGCGGGCAGTGTATTGCAGCATGCCCAGTCGGCGCGCTTACGGAGAAGAGCGAGCTGGATAAAGTATGGGATGCTCTGCACGATGAGAATAAATTTGTCGTTGTACAGCCGGCTCCTGCTGTGCGCGTTGCGCTGGGCGAGGAATTCGGCATGCCCATGGGCACCAGAGTGACGGGAAAAATGGTCGCGGCGATGCGCCGCTTGGGTTTCGATAAGGTTTTTGATACGGATTTTGGCGCAGACCTTACGATTATGGAAGAGGGGACAGAGCTTTTGGAGCGCTTGCAAAACGGAGGAGCTCTCCCGCTCATAACTTCCTGCTCTCCTGGGTGGGTGAAGTACTGCGAGCATTTCTTCCCGGACTTCCTGCCGAATCTTTCCTCCTGCA
>USII01000131.1 GCA_900554725.1 uncultured Eubacteriales bacterium | reverse complement strand
GTAAAATTGATTTAGCTATTTATTCTTCCCACGGCATCCAAATTCCTGCTTTTTCCTTTTAAGTTTTGAAAAACTATTTTCTCTTAGATAGAATGGGGCTGGGCGCAGCATTATATACCGTAGTAAAAGGCGGGACAGATTGCACCAGCCATACATTTCCCCCAATGACACTATCGTGCCCGATAGTGACATCCCCCCCAAGAATTGTAGCTCCGGCATAGATGACGACATTGTCTTCAATATTCGGGTGCCTCTTTACCCCCTTTATGGGGTTGCCCTGCTCATCCAGCTCAAAGCTCTTTGCCCCAAGCGTCACACCCTGATAAAGTTTGACGCTATTTCCAATGACACAGGTTTCTCCGATGACGACACCCGTCCCGTGGTCAATAAAAAAGCGGCTGCCAATAGAAGCGCCCGGGTGGATATCAATGCCTGTGAGCTGATGGGCATATTCTGTCATAATTCTTGGCACCAGCGGAACTTCCAGCAAAAACAGTTCGTGCGCCAAGCGGTAAATGCTAATGGCCTCAATGGAAGGATAGCTGAGCAAAATCTCCTCCACATTTTTGGCTGCCGGGTCGCCCTCATACGCAGCCGTAATATCCAGAGTGAGCATCCTGCGGATATGCAAAATGCGCTGCATAAATGCCGCAGTAATTTCATCCGCATGCGCAAAGCACTCCTTGCCGCCGCAGTTTTTTTTGCCATCCAGCTCGCACTTATTGATGAGCACATCCCTTACAATTGTGCCAAGCAGCATTGCCGCGCTATTTAACTTATCCATCACCTTTGCGCAGAGGAAATCCGCATTTACCATTTCCTTCTCATAAAGGCTTGGGAAAAGCGCGCTCTTCAACTCGCCCAGCAGATCGATCACCCTGCCCTTCATGCCAAAGCCACTGATGGTGTTGGCAAGAAGATGTTTTGCATTGATATCCACCAGTTCCTCTGCCAAGCTATGAGATTTTTCCTTCATCCACTCGCTGATTTTGCTCATGCTGCTCCACCAAAAAAATATTTTCTTTCTATTCTATACAATTATTCTAAGATAAAGTATAATGGATGTCAAACGCCCTAGGCGATTTCAGGATACAGGGGGAAAGACAATGCCAATCAATATTCCCAGCCGTTTGCCCGCTGCAAAAACACTAAGCGATGAAGGGATTTTTATCATGACAGATGAGCGGGCGCGCAGCCAGGATATCCGCCCGCTGCGCATCGCAATTCTCAATCTGATGCCTACAAAAATAGAGACGGAAACGCAGCTTCTGCGGCTCATCGGCAATTCCCCATTACAGGTGGAAGTGATTTTGTTGCGTCCAGAATCCCACGAATCCAAAAACACTTCCAAAACACATCTTGATACTTTTTACCAGACTTTTGAGCAGGTGCGCCATACAAAGCTCGATGGCCTTATCATCACCGGCGCCCCTGTGGAAAACCTTCCCTTTGAACAAGTGGATTACTGGCAGGAACTCTGCGAAATTATGGAGTGGAGCAAAAAGAATGTCTTTTCCACTTTCCACATCTGCTGGGGTGCCCAGGCTGGCCTGTTCTACCACTACGGCATCCAGAAGCACGATCTTCCCTCCAAGATGTTTGGCGTATTTCAGCATTTTGTCACAGATAAATCCACCCAGCTCACCCGCGGCTTCGACGACCTCTTCTGGGCCCCGCA
Organism: uncultured Eubacteriales bacterium; assembly: GCA_900554725.1. GTDB lineage: Bacteria > Bacillota > Clostridia > Christensenellales > Christensenellaceae > QANA01. The sequence continues at coordinate 2,017 of USII01000131.1, read as the reverse complement.
TTCCCGCCATACCGGCATTTCGCGGGAGGAAGTTGCCAAAAACCCAAAGCTTCGCATCATAAGCGAATCGACCGAAGCCGGCATCTATATCGTCATGGCAAAGGATGGGCGGCAGATTTTTGTGACCGGGCATTCGGAATATGACCCAAATACGCTAAAGGGGGAATATGATAGGGATATTGGAAAGGGGCTCAATATTCAAGTGCCCCACAACTACTATCCCAAAGACGATCCTTCAAAAGAACCTATCGTGCGCTGGCGGGGGCATGCAAACCTGCTCTATTGCAATTGGCTGAACTACTATGTCTACCAGCAGACGCCCTACAATCTCCAAGAGATCGGCGAGCATCGGGAATAGAAAAAAGCAGCAAGGAAGCTTGCTGCTTTTTTTATTCCTCTTTTCTATACAGGCCTTAGGCCTTTTGCGCTACTTTCCGCTTGCCGCGCGCAGCTCTTGCAGCGCATCCAAAGCGCCAAGCATCTGGCTATTTGTATGCGCAGCCGATATCCAAAAGCAAAGCTGCGCCTGTTTTTGGGGTGATTGCGGCCAAGTGGAAATGGGCACATAATATCCCCTCCCCATCAGCGCCTTGCAGAGCCGGGAAGCCTGTTGGGCGCTCCCTGCCTGCATTGGAAATACCGCCGCTTTTCCATCCCCAAGGAAGGCGATTCCCCTTTTTTGCGCTTCGCTCTGGAAAAAGGCAATGTTCTCCTGAAGCTTTATCAATGCTGTTTTATCCTCTTCTGCCAGCTCCAGCACTTTCTCTGCAGCCCCCATGGAGGCAAAGTCTGGGGCACTGCTCTGGGCCTCTGGCAGCGTATACCTCAGGTATTCTATCATATCCGTGCTTCCAGCAATATAGCCGCCGCTGGCGCCCAGGGCATTACACAGGCTCCCGGTGCGAATATCCACCGCCGCTCCCGGAACGCCCGTCAGCTCCTCTAAGCCGGCTCCTGTCGCCCCGAGAACGCCATCCGTGTGAGAACCATCCAAAAGCAACCAGCACTTATATTTCATTTTCAGCCGGACCAGCTCCTCCAAAGGGCACAAAGTGGCATCCTCAGGGCAGAGGGCATCTGCGGCAATGAGAACCTTTTCATATTTTCCTTGCGCCGAGCGCAGCAGCATTTCCAGCGCTGGGAGATCGGCCCGGGGATATTGCTGCAGCTCAGCTTTTGCATCCGCGCATCCTTTGCGCAGCGCAGCGGAAGCGCCCTCGTCGCACAAAATGAGATCCCCTTCTCCAAATAAATGCGAAATGACAGCCCCGCTGGCGCCAAAGGCATCTGCCAGCAAAAGCGCCGCATCTGCATGCTTAAATTGCGCTATCTGCCGCTCCACTTTGCGATAGATTTCGTGTTCGGCCCGCTTGCGGGCGCCGCCCTGGCCTGTTCCATATTTCTTTACAGCTCTGCGTGCGGCCCTTATCGCCTCTGAGCTTTTGGATAGGCCAAGGTAATCCGTGCTTCCAAAATTCACCATCGCTTTTCCGCCCGCTGCCATTTCCAAATCGATAAACTGGACCCCTTCCAGCATATACTGCTCTTTCTTCGCCTGAAACTTTTTTGCAGCCGGCATCTCTTCAAAGCGCACAATGCGGCGAACGGCCGCGCTTCCCTCCCCAGCTTCGCAAAGGGCGGTATTTTTATAGATGAGTTCTGCGATTTCATAGACATTGACGGCTTTGGCAAAATCCTCATCCGTAATTTCAATATTATATTTTTCTTCCAGCTGGGCGATGACGCCAATGACCGAAAGGCTGTCGCCGCCCAGATCGATGACAAAGTGCGCCCGATCTCCAATTTCCTCCTGCGGAAGAATCAGCACATCCGAAAAAATTTTGCGGACTTCCTCTTTAATCTGCAAGAACCTCGGGTTTTGGATTTCCCCCTCCGCACCAGTTCCGTCCCCGCTCATCTGTTCCAAAACGGCATTGAGCGTCCGGCACTTCCAGCTTCCGTTTTCCACCAGCCTTTTTAATTTCTGGCGCTGCACCTTAATTCCATTTGCCAGGGG
>USII01000130.1 GCA_900554725.1 uncultured Eubacteriales bacterium | reverse complement strand
GTCTTCAACAGCAACATCAAAAATCTGTTTTTGTTCATCTACTAACAGGTCCATTTTTCTCTCCTTTTCATCAATCCAAACGATTCTTTGCAAAAATCTATGCCTTATTTCCACTTTTACCGAACTGCACTCCCCGTTTGCTGGTTCCGCATTGCCCGCAGCGTCAGGCGGAATACATAGATATTGGGGCAGTACTGTTCCTGTTCGTCGGCGAAAATTTCAATTCCATTGTGGTCAAAATGCTCTTTAATTGCCGCCGCCACTGCCGCGCTGCGCGACCGACCAAAATGGCACTGGCAAATCAATGTCCCACAGTCTTTCCGATGACGGTAAACAAATTCCGCGATCTGATTTGCCTGTTCCTCTGAGAACAGACGGAAAGCATACCATCCGCTGAATTCATAATCAATTTCAGAAAGGATAATGTCGTCAAACTCCAGCCGCAGGATGTGCGCCGGCTTATATTCCAATGGTGGAAACTCCGTTCTAAAATCGCCGATACTGATAAGCGCCGTGCCCGGCGCAAAGGGCTTGTGTGCCAGCCGCTTTAAGGACTGGATTGGGATATAAATTGGAGGGATCAAAAATGGCCTGTTGTTTTACAGAGCACCGATATTTTTCATGGGGCAATAATACCGGCCATGCTCATGCATCCCTGAGCCATTCTGCTTTTGAGAAAAAGGACAGGCCGGAATGCTTTATTCCGCCGCTTTGGCATGGGGCAACAGGTACATCGCATTTGCTATATTTTTGCTGCCATATGTGTATTTTGCATCGAATTTAACAGAGATTTCGCCACTGTGACATTTATGGTAAAATGATCATGAAAAATTCTGCGGCTCATCGACAACAGATAAATTCGGCGCTATACTGCCGATAAAACAGGAGAAATGGGTATGATAACAACAAAACTCTATGAAAACAAAAACAACGATTTAGTCGCCGTTGTCCTAGAGGATGGGCAATATTCCAATTATATTCCCTGTCCCGAAATCGCCGCATTTGATGCAGAGAGCTTTTTGGAGGAAGCTCGCCTGGGATTTCCCGATGCGCCTCTCTATGAATTCGATAGCATGATCGGCCTCAGCATGGAAGCGGCAGCTGCGCAGGAGGAGCAGGAGAGCACGCTCATTGCCCAGGTAGACGAAAAAATCATCATATATCCCCAGCGCATGAGCCAGGAGCAACAGGAATTTTTCCAGATGGAATTGGGGGAAGAAGCCTGGCAGGCGCTCTTGAATCAAGCATCAGGCGACGAGGGCGTTCAGGTGGAGATATAGAGCCAGAAATCCGGCGCTTTTCCCTTTGCCAATGTATTGGGCAGTGGAGCATTTTCTCTCATGTCCATTGGCATAGGGAAATGGCATAAAGCCGGCAGCTCCATGCAGAGTAAACATCTAAAAAGCAAATCTATCGAACAAATTGCAATAAAAATATGCCCATATCCCGGTGTACTGCCGGGATATGCCATACAGGAGGGGATATGCCGGGAGAGGAAAGATTAGAGGCATTTGAAAAAATGCTGGAGACCATTCTCTCACAGTATCGCACGGTTTCAGAGAAAATGGCTGTTCTTAAGGCCGAAGGCAAGGAAAAGACCGTCACATACCGCCAGCTTTTTACCAGCAAGCTGCAGTATCAGGCGATTCTATCCTATTATCAGGCATATGGCCTTTGGGAGGAAAGTAAAAAATAGCGCATGCCGTATGAAAAAAGGGGCGCTTTGATACGCGCACAGCTACCCTTCTAGACCCGACTTTTCATTTTTCCTACCTATATAATATTGTTTTACACAGAAAGAGTTCCCGTTCCATGAAACAGAGGAACGCCAATGGGAAAAGGCATCCGCAGGTTTGCCGCATTTGAGAGAGCAAAAGCTTAGGTATACCTGTAAAATGCCCTATCTCCAATAAAAAAAGCCGCCCAAGGCGGCTTTTTTGTTGTTATTAGAGCACATACGGCATGCTGATAACCGAGACATTGCGCATCTTATAGAACGCGCGTTCCAACCGCATAGCCGTCTGGTTATGCAAGCAGCGGTGCCACAAATTTTTGATGACAAAGTGGGGCAGCACAACACTTAGCATCTGATGTTCATCCAGTTTGCGCTCTTCCTCCTGGATATGCGCTACAATCCTATCATAAACATCCCGATAGGGCGCTTCCTCCACAACCAGGGGGATTTGCAGCCCCAGTTTTTCATACTGCTCCCGCACTTTCTGAAGCTCGGCTTCATCTGTGCTCACATGATAAACTTCAATTTCTTGGCCGCCCAGGCTGATGGCGCAGTTTAAAGCCTTGATAAAGGATTTATTGACGCTTTGCAGCGGAACGATAATTTTTGCCGCCTTTCCTTCCCTGCGAACCAGGTTCGCTGCATTTTCCCCAGCATCCAATTTCTCCTCAGAAGCGGTATAGTGCTTGTGGATGCGGGTGAAGAAAAAGGCCAGTGCCGGAATGCAGATGACGACAATCCATGCGCCATGCGTAAATTTAATGACAGTAATGATGACACAGGTGATTGCCGTGACAATCGCGCCCAGGCCGTTGATAAAAGCCTTATGCTTCCAATGGCCTTTCTTATGTCTGTGCCAGTAGCGGAACATGCCCGCCTGGGACAAAGTGAAAGAAAGGAATACGCCCACCGCATAGAGCGGCATCAGGCCATGCTGATCTGCTCCAAAAATGAGGATAAGGGCCAGGGCAGCCGCACAGAGCAGCAAAATTCCATTGGAAAAGCTGAGGCGGGAGCCTCTCGATGCAAACTGGCGGGGTACATAGCCATCCTTTGAAACGATGGAGAGAAGAAGCGGCAAATCCGCAAAGGCAGTATTGGCTGCCAGCGTCAGAATCAGAGCCGTTGCGGCCTGCATGAGATAGAAGAATACGCTGTTCTGCCCAAAAACCTGCGCTGCAATCTGTGCGAGAACCGTCATATCCTGGCCAGGCACCGCATGGTACATACCTGCAAGGGAGGATACGCCAAAGAAAATCAGAAATACCAGCCCGGCTAAAATGCCCAGCACGATTTTCGCGTGCTTCTGTGCAGGATCTTTAAAGTTTGGAATTCCATCGCTCACTGCCTCAATGCCCGTAAGCGCAGTGCATCCGGAAGAGAACGCCTTAAGGAAGAGCAAAAATGTCAGATCCCCTGTAGCCTGCGCAACATTTTCAGGTTGCGCGGGCACATGGCCCAGCACAAGCACCTTCACCATCCCAACGACGATCATGACAACGATCATGCCGATGAAGAAGTAGGTCGGCGTTCCGAAGATCACAGCAGATTCCCTCATACCGCGCAGGTTGCCCAGCGTGAGCAGCAGCACAATTCCCACCGCAATCGCCACTTTATATGGCAGCAGCGCAGGGAATGCCGAGGTGATAGCGGCTGTTCCCGCGCTGACGCTTACCGCAACCGTCAGAATATAATCGATAGAAAGAGAAGCTGCAGCAATGAGCCCCGGGCCCTTGCCCAGGTTGTCGCTGGCCACAATATAGGAGCCGCCGCCGTGCGGATAGGCATCGATGGTCTGCCGGTAGGAAAACACTAAAATCAAAAGCAGCCCGATGATCGCCCCCACAACACCCAAAAGCGGGCTGTAGGCCGCCATGCCCAAAATGGGCACCAGAACCATGAGCACTTCCTCGCAGGCATAGGAGACCGAGGAAATTGCATCGCTAGAGAGCACTGGCAGCCCCCAAAGCACGCTGT
>USII01000129.1 GCA_900554725.1 uncultured Eubacteriales bacterium | reverse complement strand
CCCATCTCCTCAAGCTTTGCTGTCAGCGCTTCCATGTGCACCGGCACGACATTTTTCACCGTCACATCGCCCTTTGTGGCCGCAGCGGCGATCATCAGCGTTCCCGCCTCGATCTGATCGGGTATGACGCTATAAGTGCAGCCATGCAGTTTTTCCACGCCGCGGATCTTTATGGTATCCGTTCCAGCGCCCTTGATGCGCGCACCCATGCAGTTTAAAAAGTTAGCCACATCCACAACATGCGGCTCTTTTGCCGCGTTCATGATGGTGGTATTGCCTTTCGCCTTTACGGCTGCAAGCATGATGTTAATCGTTGCCCCAACAGAAACCTGATCGAGGTAAATATCGCTGCCTATCAGCTCCGTTGCCTCGGCCACCAGGCACCCATACTCCTCGCGCATATCTGCGCCCAGCGCAGCAATTCCCTTTTTGTGCAGGTCAATCGGCCGCTGGCCAATGGCGCAGCCTCCGGGCAGATATACCTTTGCGCTCAAAAAGCGCCCCAGCAGCGCCCCCACAAGGTAATAGGAGGCGCGCATGCGCCGCACCAGATTGATGCGGACATCGCTCGTATTGATGCCGCTCGTATCGATGGCAACAGAACCATCTTCTCTGGAATCTATCTTTGCGCCCAGCCGCTTCATAATATTAAGCAGGATGATCACATCGTCGATCTTGGGCAGATTTTCGATGACACAAGTGCCCTCTGCCAGAATCGTAGCCGGAAGAATCGCCACAGCGGCGTTCTTGCCGCCTCCTATACTCACGCTTCCCCTCAGGGGCTTTCCTCCCCGGATGACGAATTTTTCGTTCATTCTTTCCTCACTTTAATCGGGCGCTCCGCAAAACCTGCGCCGAAATACCCATCTGTTTATCATAGAGCCAAGAACATTATAATATTCTTTTAAAATAAAAGCAACCGCCTGCCTTTGCCGGCCGCTTTCCCTCTTTTTTGAGGCTCTCTTTGCGCTCACAGGTTTTCTTTTGAGAAAAAATGGAGTATAATTCCAATATCATAGTATATGCAGGAGGAAGCCTTCTTGAATACTGCTGTTCAGGTCGGAGATACTGTCCAGACAAAAAAAAAGCACCCTTGCGGGAGCGATCTATGGCTGGTTACGCGGGTAGGCGCGGATTATAAGATAAAGTGCAAAGGATGCGGAAGGGTAGTGATGCTCCCTTTTGAAGAGTTTGTGAGAAAGGTAAAGCGTGTATATCAGAATGGGGAACAGTGAAAACAGAGCCAAGAGGAGAAGGCTGCTTGCCATCAAGGAAATTTTAAGCTGGATGGTCTATATTTGCGGCGCTGTTCTCATCGCGCTTTTGCTGCGCATCTTCGTTTTTGAACTGGTGCGGGTGGATGGTCCTTCCATGCAGCCTACACTTTACCGGGATCAGACGGTTTTTGTAGAAAAGCTATCCATTGCCCGCGGGGATGTAGATCGCTTCGAGGTGGTGATCGCGCGCTACCCAGGGCGGGAAGGCGCGTATGTCAAGCGCGTAGTTGGGCTGCCGGGCGATACCATTGAAATCCGCAGCGATGGGCACCTATATATCAATGGCGTGCTGCAGGAAGAACCCTATATCCTGGAGCCGTTCATCCAATCGGAATACGGCCCCTATACCGTGCCCGAGGGCTGCTATTTTGTCATGGGGGATAACCGCAACAACTCTCTAGATAGCCGCTCGCCCGAAGTGGGCTCCATTCCGGAAGAGAACATCGTCGGCCATGCGCTTTTCATCGTCTGGCCGCTGGGCCAGATGGGAAAAATATGATCGGGCGCCGCACTTAAAATATTTGGAACAGCCGATGATTTTATTGCAGTATCCGCAGGATCAAAATAGCCTGGAAATCCAAAACAAAATACTGGAGTTGGAATATACGGCGTGGCCGCCGGATGGCCCAGAGGAAACCTTTCCTTCCGCCCCCGAAACGCACGCCACTTCCTTTGTGCTGCTCGATCCTCCGCGCGCCATCTGCCATGTGGGCGTGCGCAGGAGCCTGCTGCGCCATCGTGGAAAGCAATATCTTGCCTATGGGCTCAGCGAAGTGGTAACACACCCTGCTTATCGCAGAATGGGCCTCGCTTCCCGCCTCATTCAAAAGGCAAAAGCTTTTATGATGCTCGAACATGCGGATCTTAGCATTTTTACCTGTGCGCCAGAGCGCATTTCCTTTTATGCGCGCCTTGGCTGGGCGCCGCTGGAGGGCGCCTGCTTTGTTGGGGATGCACAAGAGGGCGCTCTGAAAAGCGATAGCCTGGGCCTATGCGTCATGGCGCTCTTCCTTTCCCCGCACGCCAGGGCAAACAAGGGTGACTTTTGCCACACAGAGTTGGTCTTTTCGCTGGGGGAAGGCCAACTTTGGTAGCAAAAAAGCGGGCGGAAATTCCGCCCGCTTTTTTATATGCTTTTTAAAAGATTTGCCGTTTTTCGCGCAACGCCCAGCTCCTCGTTGGCCGGGATGACATACGCCCTCACTCTGCTTTCCTCGCTGGAAATACAGGAAATTTTCCCTTTTTTGGCGCTTTTTCCCTGGCAAACGCCCAAAAAAGCCAGGCGGCCCAACACTTTTTGGCGCACAACGGTGCTGTTTTCCCCAATTCCCCCTGTAAAGGCAATGGCATCCAGCCCGCCCATAATCGCAGCATAGCCCCCGATGTAGCGGGCAATCTCCCGGCAGTAGATTTCCACCGCCAGCCGTGCCCGCTCGTTTTCTTCCGCTACTTCCAGAATATCCCGCAAATCTCCGCTCACGCCGGAAATGCCCAGCAGTCCTCCGTTGGTCTGCATTTGCCGCTGCACCTCTTCCAGGGGCATACCCTCCGCCTGCACCATATGGAAGATGAGAAACGGGTCGATATCCCCGCTGCGGTTGGTCTGGGGAATTCCCGTCTGAAGGGACATCCCAAAGCTGGTATCCACACATTTTCCATCCACAATGGCCGCGAGAGAACCGCTCCCCCCCAGATGGCAGGAAACTGCCCGGTAGTGCCCGCCTTCCAGCTCATCCAGGCAGGATGCCACATATCCATGGCTGGCGCCGTGGTATCCCAGGCGGCGTATGCCATATTTTTCATGCCATTCATATGGCAGAGAGTAGAGATACGCCTCTTTTGGCATGGTCTGGTGAAAAGCCGTTTCAAAAACTCCCACCCGCGCAATGCCGGGCAGCTCTTCCTGCACAGCCGCGATAGCCTGCAAGTAGCAGCTGTTGTGCACAGGGGCAACGGTCATATAATCGCGCATCCCCTGCAGCACTTCCTCTGTCAGCAGATGAACGCCATAATGCCCTTTGGAAAGTACTGTTTTAAACCCTACCGCTGCAATCTCCTCTTTCCTTCCCACTGCGCCCACATTTTCATCGGTCAGCAGCTTGAGAAAGGCTCCAATTCCCTGCCGATAGTCTGCCGTGTGCTGCATGCGCTCCACTGCATCTCCCCGGGGGCCCTGGTAAAAGAACCGGCCACCCTTTGGATCCGCAATGCGCTCCACCCGGCATTCTGCCAGCACCTCCTCTTTTGGCATATCGTACAGCTTAAATTTGAGGGAAGTGCTCCCTGCGTTGCAAACTAAAATCTTCATCTCTTTACGCTCCCATCCTTTTGCTCCCGCCGCCATGGCCGCTTTCCGCTCTTTTCCGGGCGCAAGCGAAAAGGCGGCGCTTTTGCGCCGCGCGGCGGAAATGCCGCGCCGGTCCCTCCGTTACAAGGGAACGAAGTGCCC
>USII01000128.1 GCA_900554725.1 uncultured Eubacteriales bacterium | reverse complement strand
ATCTACACTAGATCGCTCGTCGGCAGCGTCAGATGTGTATAAGAGACAGGTCCCGGAGTGCTCAGTGTTTTGCCCGGTGTGCGCGATAGAAAGGATCTGCAACGCGGTTTGGGTTTCCTGAAGGCTAGGAATGAAGAAAAGGACTACTCTATTTTAGGCAGTTATACACCCAAAGAATCCGCCGGAGTTTGCGTCTACTGCAATCACTGTCAGCCATGCCCTATAGGGCTGGATGTCGGCCTCATCAATAAGTATTACGATCTTTCTAAAGCGGGAGATGTGCTTGCAAAAGAACACTATGCAAATCTCGAGAAAAAGGCTTCCGACTGCATACAGTGCAGCCACTGCAATTCAAAATGTCCTTTCCATGTCGATCAAATGGATAGGATGAAGGAAATTGCAGCCTACTTTGGGATATAACCGCATTTAGATGCTGCCTCTCTCTGACTCTACGAAAGGAAAAAGCAGCAGAGAGCTTCTATTTTTTCACAAAAATGATATAATAGAGGCATTCCGAATAAAAAATAGGGAGGGGCGCCATGAGAGTCTTTATCACTGTAGATATCGAGGGAGCAAATGGACTGGCTGTACTAAACGAGCTTGTGCCTGGCTCGCCGGAGAATGCCTATTTTAGAAATCAGCTGACAAAAGAGGTTGCGGGAGCGTGCAGAGGCGCATTGGAGGCAGGTGCAGAAAAGGTCTTTGTGCGCGATTCTCATGCTTTTGGAACAAATATCATCCCAGATGGCCTCCCTGAGGATGAACGAGTATTTTTATGCCGGGGCTATCCTCATGATCTCTATATCATGATGGGCGGAATACAGTATGATAAATACGATGCTGCGCTGTTTATTGCATCGCATTGCGGCGGTTATTCCTTTGGAAGCAATGTTTCGCATACATTTAGCCCCATGCTGGATCGCTTTACGATTAACGGGATAGATATGAGCGAATTCACCTTGGGTGCCTTTATGGCTGGGCTTCAGAAGGTGCCGATTGTATTTCTCAGCGGAGATCGCGCAGCATGTGAAGAAGCAGAAGCTCTGATTCCAGGTATCACTACGGTGACAACTCATGAGGCAATCTGCGGAAGGGCAAATGTGTCCAATCACCCAAATATTGCAGTTCAGCGCATTCAGGAAGGGGTGCGGCGCGCACTGAGCGGAGATTACCGCCGTTTGGTGCCCGAACTCCCCGAACATTTTGAGGTGATAATGCGCTTTAAGGAGCATGCGCGGGCATTTCACTTTTCCTTTTATCCCGGAGTTGAGCAGGTGGATAGCAAAACACTGAAGTTCCGCACAGAAAATTATCTGGATGTTTTGCGCCTGATTCACTTCACGCTGATTCCGATCCGCCCAGGCGAATTTGAGGCATGAAAATGGCAACAGGGGAAGGGGAAAAGGAATAAGCAGGATATAAAAAGAAGGGACCTTTTGGCCCCTTCTTTTTTGTCAAGGTGTTAAATTCGATTGACTCCGGTATCTCTAGCTGCTTGCGCCACCGCCGCAGCTACAGCTGGAGCAACCCGTGGATCCATTGCGCTTGGGATGATGCAATCTGCTGAAAGCTCCTCTGATGTAATGATACCCGCAATTGCATAGGCAGCTGCAATTTTCATCTCATCGTTGATTTGGCTTGCGCGCACATCCAACGCTCCTCGGAAGATACCGGGGAAGGCCAAAACATTGTTGATCTGGTTGGGAAAATCGCTCCGCCCAGTGCCGACAACGGCAGCGCCAGCATCCTTGGCAATATCGGGCATAATTTCAGGAGTGGGGTTTGCCATGGGGAAGAGAATAGGATTTTTCGCCATGCTCTTAACCATTTCGGCTGTGACGGTACCCGGCGCAGAAACGCCGATGAATACATCTGCACCAATCAACATATCCGCTAAAGAACCAGCCTTTTTCTCCAGATTGGAAATTCGGGCCATCTCTTTCTTCTCGGCGTTCAGCCCTTCACGGCCTTCGTAAATCGCGCCCTTGCGGTCACACATAATGACATTCTTTAACCCCATTTTCATAAGGAGCTTGATGATGGCGATTCCGGCTGCTCCTGCCCCTGAAGTTACAACTTTTACTTCTTCCAGCTTTTTGCCAGTCAGCTTCAGGGCATTGAGCATGGCCGCCAGCGTTACAACTGCGGTGCCGTGCTGGTCATCATGGAAAATGGGAATATCGCAAACTTCCTTGAGCCTTTGCTCGATTTCAAAACAGCGCGGCGCAGCAATATCCTCTAGGTTAATGCCGCCAAAGCTGCCGGAAAATAATTGAATGGTTTGCACAATTTCATCTACATTTTTGCTTCGAATACAAAGAGGGAAGGCATCCACATTGCCAAATCGCTTAAATAAAGCGCATTTTCCTTCCATAACGGGCATTCCGGCTTCCGGGCCAATATCGCCAAGTCCGAGAACAGCAGTGCCATCTGTAATTACAGCAACCAGGTTGCCACGCCGGGTATACTGATAAGAAAGATCTGTATTTTCAGAAATCTTGAGGCAGGGCTCTGCTACGCCAGGCGTATAAGCAACGGCCAGATCTTCAGGAGTTTCCAGAGGTGCGCGGCAAACTATCTCGATTTTCCCTTTCCATTTCTCATGCTGTTGCAGTGCGAATTCCTTTTTACTATCCACGATAAATTCCCCCTCTTTATTACATTTCCAACGCACTCTGCGTAAACGCCCTCAGTGCATTCGCAGATGCGACAATGGCCTTTTCCTCATCCTCGGAGTAGTCCATGTCCAGCACCTTTTTAATGCCATCGGCATCTACTACACAGGGGAAACTGATAGCCACATCTTTCATATCGAGCACCTCGCCGTCCATGACATGGCTTACGGGGAGGACTGCTTTCTCATCGTCCAAAATAGCATCGACAATGCGGGAAGTATTCATGGCGATTCCGAGGTATGTCGCGCCTTTCAGGGCGATGACAGTGCCGCCTGCCTTGTTTACTTCTTCAGCAATGCGCTTCATCTTGGAGCGGATTTCAATTCCGTTTTTATCGCAATACTCCAATAACGGCATACCTGCGATGGTAATGCGGCTCCATGCAGGAACCTGGCTGTCTCCATGCTCGCCCAAAACATAGGCATTGACATCTGTGATATCGACATCACATTCCTGGCTCAGCATGAAACGAAGGCGAGAGGTATCAAGAATCGTACCGGAACCGATGACGCGGCTCTGGGGCAGCCCAGTCTCTTTTTGAATAACATATGTGAGGACATCCACCGGATTAGAGATAACTACAATCAGCGGATTCTCAGCATGTTCCATAATGCTTTTTGCAATGGAGCGCGCAATCTTTACATTGCTCTTTGCCAGATCGAGGCGTGTTTGCCCGGGCTTTCTGGCGAGACCGGCCGATACGATGATAACCTTTGCATCGGCACATTCGGAATAGTCCCCTTGGCGCACAGTCACTTGCTTATGAAAAGCGAGGCCATGGTTGATATCTAGAGCGCTGCCCTTTGCACGATCTGCTACAACATCTACCATGACGATTTCAGAAGCAGTGCGACTCATTGCAAGGGTATAGACCACAGCTTCGCCAACTCTTCCGGCTCCAATGACAACAACTTTGTTCTTTTTGGATATACACATAATTCATACCTTCCAATCTTAGATAGTGGTGGTGCTATTGGGAACGGGAGAGAGGAGAAGCGCATTGATAATTTTTTATCAATGTATTGTTGAAAACTTTGAGGAAAACGCACGAAATCTATCAACAATTGTCACTTGCAAAAAATCCAAATCTCGTTCAAATATAATTATAGAACAATTTTGTCAAATGTCAATGAAAAATTCTCCCTTAACAGGCAGCATAAAATCTCTTGCATACCATATGCC
>USII01000127.1 GCA_900554725.1 uncultured Eubacteriales bacterium | reverse complement strand
CCCCCTTATAGATTTTCTTCTGGTCGTCTACCAAATAGGCTTCCATGCCGAAGATGACTTTGATTCCATATTTCTTGGCCGCGTTGGCTGCTTCCGGGAACGCCTGCACTACGCCATGATCGGTAATAGCAACCGCCCTATGCCCCCATTTGGCAGCCCGCGCAATATATGCCTCCGCGCTGGAAACCCCATCCTGGGCGCTCATGGTCGTATGCAGGTGCAGCTCTACTCGTTTATGCTCCGCTTCGTCCATCAGCTCGGTTTTATGTGTTTCCTGCACACCCAAAACATGAAAGGTGTACTCCCGGGCGTAGGCATCATAGGTATTTCTCCCGCGCACTTTAAAGCGCTTGCCCTTTTTTATCTGCTCCAGCAGCTCATCCACTGTGCCCTTTAAAAACTTCTTGCACTTGATGGAAGATGTATAATCGGTTATGCCAAAAGTGAGAAGCGTATCCTTGCCATCTCGGATAAGCCTTGTTTCCACAAAGAGAATATCCCCTTCGATGATCGCTTCGCTTTCAGGAAGAAGATCGGCAATTTTTGTAAGCTCTCCCTCCATGCTCCGCGCCCTTCTCGCCCGGGGCGGCGCTTGTTTTCTGCCGCCCTGCGAGGCCTCTGGCGCGGCGCCTGCCGCTCTTACCTGCGCGCCCTGTTCCCTTTGGGCCGAGCGCCTCTGCTCCGGCCGTTTGGGCAATGCCGATTTTTTGACAAACCTGGTGTAGATCTGTGCGGCGCTCTGGCTCTCCTTCTGCGTTTGCTCCGTATTTAAATCGCAGGTCAGTTTCCTTATCTTCAGCTCTAGACCATAGGATTCCTCTAAAAACCGCTCCACTTTTTGGCTCGCCTGCATCCGGGAAAAGAGCTCGGGCGCAAGCTCCCTGCCAAATATGATCTCCAAAAAATCCCCCTGGCGGGCAACTTTGCAGGGGCAGAGAAAGGGGATCAGCCCCGGCTCTTCCGCAACCAGGAATTCCCGCACCGTGCGCTCCAAAAGCAGGGCATCCTCCAACAGCGCCGCCGGCTGACGCACGACAACGCGAAAATCCTGCATTTCCGGCAGTTGTGCGGCAACAGCCCTTCTAAGCTCCAGCATCTGCGCTACGCCTACATACTCTTGACTGGATAAAAAAAGCACATATTGCCCTCTGGCGCGGCTGTAAGCCAGGCGATCATAGCGAATGCATGTATTCTCCTTTTTTCTGGAAAGAATATTTTCTACAATCTGGCGCACCCCGCTTTGGGTATAGGCCATCTGCAAATTTGCTGCCCTTGCTTCCATTCTATTTCCTCTCTCCCTGTTCCCCCGCAGCCGGCCATCAAAAAGCGATAGAAAAAACCTCTTTGAGCATTTTTTCAAATTCCACCAGAAGCCTTTCTTCCGGGACTTTTTTTACAGGTCTGCCCTTAATAAAAATGAGCCCCTCTCCCTCGCCGCCGGCAATGCCAATATCCGCATCCCGCGCCTCGCCCGGGCCATTCACCGCACAGCCCATCACTGCAATTTTCAGCGGTTTTTCAATTCCCGCGACCAGGCGCTCTACTTCCCCTACCAGGCGCTCCAGCCCTACCTTTGTGCGCGCGCAGGTGGGACAGGAGATGATTTCCGGGCCAAAGCTCCTCTTTCCCGCATAGCGCAAAATATCCTTTGCCACACCCACTTCCAGCACCGGATCTCCCGTAATAGAAACGCGCAGCGTATCCCCAATGCCTTGAAGCAGCAGTGCCCCGATGCCCATTGCCGATTTAATGCAGGAGCTTTTCAGCCCGCCAGCCTCTGTCACGCCAAGGTGCAGGGGGTAATCTGTAAGCGTGTTCATCTTCTCATATGCCGCCACGGTAGAGGGTACATCCGAGGCCTTCAGCGCGATGACAATATCATAAAATCCGCATTTTTCCAAAATGCGCACATTCGCAAGCGCACTCTCCACCAGCGCATCGCTGCGCTCTCGTCCACGGTACTGGCTGGCAAGCGAGCCTGTGTTCGCTCCCACTCGGATGGGAATCCCCCTCTCTTTTGCCGCATCGGCCACGCAGCGTATCTTCTGCTGGCTTCCAATATTACCCGGATTGATGCGAATTTTATCCGCTCCAGCTTCAATGGCCTCCAGCGCGATGCGATAATCAAAATGCACATCTGCCACAATGGGCATGCCCGTGCCCTTCTTAAGCTGTGCAATTGCCCTGGCCGCCGCAATATTATAGGCCGCAACCCGAATGATTTCGCAGCCTGCCGCTTCCAGCGCCGCCATCTGGGCCAGAGTCGCTGGGATATCCACCGTATCTGTGTTGGTCATGGATTGAATTCGGACGGGGTTCCCCCCTCCCAGGATCAGCTTTCCTACTTTTACTTCCCTTTTCAACCCCTGCCTCCTTTTTTGGGGCCAGCCCCGGCAATTGCCGCATTTTTCTCCCCTCCGGCACAGAACGGAAAGGCCGCTTGCAATCTTTCGCCCACTTTTCCAATTTAATTTTTATTTTAGCACAAAAACAGCGCTGGGAAAACCATCCGCTTTTTTCCAAAAATAAAAAAAGCGCCCCCAGGCGCTTTTTTGAAAGCAGATGTCAGAAAAATTTGCAGATATTTTGCAGCCCATCAGGAAAGCAGCCGCGCAATATCCTGATATGTCAGGAAAATCATGAGCAGGAACAGCAACCCCATGCCGATAAGGTTAATCAGGCCCTCTTTATTCTGTGAAAGCGGCTTGCCTCTGAGTTTCTCGACGCCCAGCAGCACAATGCGCCCACCATCCAGCCCCGGGATGGGCAGCAGGTTCATGATGCCAAGGTTGATGGAAAGCAGCGTCGCAATGCGCAAAATGACCTCTGGCCCAGAGCGAACCGCCTGGCTCACAATGCCTATGGTGCCAACCGGCCCTGCCAGCCCCTCCACTCCCTGGCCGCGGAAAATCAAATCGCCCAAGAAGGCAAACATCTCCGCGATGATGAGATACATCCACTTAAAGGATAGCCCAATCGCCTCAAAAAATCCAAAACGCTGGCGCGTCGCCGTAGAATAGGTGATGCCAATCAGGCTGCGGCCCTCCTCCTCGCTATATTGAAGGGGAATTTCAAACTCCATCTGTTCGCCGTTGCGCTCAATGCCAAGCAGCACGCTCTGCCCGCTTTTTGTCAAATCGATTCCCTCAAATTCCATGGCGAAATCGATGCGCTTTCCATCTACGCTCGTGATGCGATCTCCCACCTGAAGGCCCACCTGCTCGGCTGGCATCCCTTCCTGCACGCTTGCAACCGTCGGGACAAAATCCCCATATCCTATGAGCACACCTACGGTAATGACAAACGCCAACAAAATATTCATGGCCGGCCCTGCCAGCAGCGTCAGAAACCGCTGCCAGATGGGCTTATTGTTAAAAGCCCTGGGCTCGCTTCCGGCCTCTTGGGAATCCTCTCCATAAAACTGCACGAAGCCTCCCAATGGCAGAGCGCGGATGGAATATCGAATTCCATTTTTTACTTTGGAGAGCAGCTTTGGCCCAAAGCCAGCGGCAAATTCCTCTATCTTCATATCGCAGGCGCGCCCTACTGCAAAATGCCCCCATTCATGGGCAACCACCAGTATCGTAAGCAGAATCAGCCCGCCTATAATCCCCAGTACTGTACTCAAATAAGCCTCCCTGCGTGCAAAATCAATGGGTATAGTATACACTATTTTTCCCTGCGCCATGCCGGTTTTCCAAAAGCTTCACAAATTATTTACCAGCATTTCCCGCATGCCTTTGCCAAACATATGCTTTAATCTGCTCGTTGATCTGGTAGATTTCCCCAAAGCTGTGCGCCCGGATTCCCGCAAAATGATCCATCGCCTGCGCTATCACCTGGGAAATTTGCCAGAAAGTAATGC
>USII01000126.1 GCA_900554725.1 uncultured Eubacteriales bacterium | reverse complement strand
GTGGTAAGATGATCTATCTGGATAACGCGGCGACGACAAAACCCGCTGCGTGCCTGGCGCCGCTTTTTGATGCGCATTTGCAAAACAAATGGTTTAACCCTTCTGCCATGTATCCGCCTGCGGTGGAGATGGAGCGTGCGCTCCGCGAGGCAAGGGAATTTCTCTGTGGCATTGTGCGCGCAGAGAGCGCTCTTTTTAATTCCTGTGGAACAGAGGGCGCCAATACCGTCATTTTCCGCGGCTGGAGGCGGCAGGGGGGAAAAAAACTTCATTTTATTGCCTCATCTTATGAGCATCCTTGCGTACACGAGGCATTCCTTGCCCTAAGGCGCGAGGGGCACCAGGTGGATTTTCTAAATCCAGCAGAAAATGGCGCCATCAGCCCACAGCAGCTTGCTGCCCTCGTCCGGCCCGAAACAGCACTTGTCAGCATCATGCATGTCAACAATGAGACGGGCGCCATCAACGATATTGCCGCTCTTGCCGCTGCAGTAAAGAGCAAAAACAAAGATACCCTGTTCCATTCCGATGGTGTCCAGGCATTTTTGAAAGTTCCCTTCGATATGGCATCCAGCCAGGTGGATTACTATACTGCCAGCGCGCATAAAATCCACGGTCTGAAGGGAACGGGCATTCTCTTCTATAAAAAGAGCGCTCCCCTCAGGGCTTTTCTGCTGGGCGGCGGCCAGGAAGGTGCGCTGCGCAGTGGAACGGAAAATACCTTTGGCATTTTGGCATTTGCCCAGGCCGCCCGGGAATACCTGCGAGATCATGAAAAAAAACTGAGCCATATGCGCTTGCTCAGGGAGGAGCTGAAGCGCCTGCTCACGGAAATCCCCGGCGCCATCTGCATTACGCCCGATTGCTGCGCGCCGCATATTCTCAATATCGCCTTTCCCGGAATGCGCGGCGAAGTACTGCTGCATTTGCTGGAACAAAAGGAAATCTATGTTGCAACTGGCTCCGCCTGCTCTTCCAAAAAAGCCGGCTATTCGCGCATCCATAGGGCTCTTGGGATTCCAAAGCCCATTTCCGAATGCGCGCTCAGGCTGAGCCTCTGCCCGGAAAACACTCTGGAAGAGGTGCATCAGCTGAAAGAGGCCATCCAAGAAATACTCGGAAAATACCAGAAGTTTATCAGGAGATAAGAATGATTCCAATTATTTTAGTCCGCTATGGAGAAATTCACTTGAAAGGCCAGAACCGGCCGCGCTTTGAAAAGATGCTAAAAGACAGCATGAGTGCTGCCGTCCGCAAATTTGGCGGGAGCGTGAAAAAAGGGGATGGGCGCTTCTATATTCGCCATATTGAGCAAGGCCAGATTCCCGCTGCCATGGAGGCGCTCACCAAAGTGTTTGGCGTCCATTCCGTCAGCCCGGCATATGAAATGCCAAAAGATCTCGGCCTCATCTGCCAAAAGGCGGTCGAACTGATGCAGAGCGAACTTTCCCGGCTGGGCCGCACGCAGGCCAGCTTTAAAGTCAAAGGTAAGCGCTCGGATAAAACCTATCCTCTCACTTCCATGGAGATTGCATCCCAAATCGGCGGCTATCTTCTAGAGCATCTCCCCGGCCTTACCGTAGATGTGCGGCAGCCTGAACTTACAGTATATGTGGAAATGCGGGAGCAGGCATACCTATATACGAGCATCCTGCCAGGGAAGGGCGGCATGCCTCTGGGCTCTAGCGGCAAGGCCATGCTCCTTTTATCCGGCGGTATCGATAGCCCGGTGGCAGGCTATATGATTGCAAGCCGGGGCGTTTTGCTGGAGGCGGTTCATTACCACAGCTTCCCCTATACCAGCGAGCGCGCCAAGGAAAAAGTGCTGGCGCTCGCCAAGGAGCTGGCGCAATATACCGGCCCAATCCGGGTGCATATTGTGCACTTTACGGATATTCAAATGGCCATCTATGAAAAATGCCCGGAAGAACAGCTCACAATTCTCATGCGGCGCTATATGATGAAAATCGCGCAGCGCATTGCACAGCAAGTGCAGTGCCAGGCGCTCATCACCGGAGAAAGCATCGGGCAAGTGGCCAGCCAGACTATCGCCAGCCTGCATGTGACAAATAGCGCCGTCGATCTCCCCGTATTCCGCCCGCTCATTGGCATGGATAAAGATGAGATCATTGAGCGCGCCCGCAAAATCGGAACCTTTGAAACCTCCATTCTGCCTTACGAGGATTGCTGCACGGTCTTTGTGCCAAAGCACCCCGTCACAAAGCCCAGCCTGCATAAAATAGAGCTTTCAGAACGGCTTTTGGAGGAAGAGGCGCTCATATCCGGCGCCCTTGAAAAGACAGAAACCATTCTCGTGGAGCCCTAAATAGAAAAGCGCGCCCAAAGCGCGCTTTTCTTATGCTTTCAAAGCCCTTCTCTTCTGTCAGTGTCTATCCCTCTCCCACAGCTCCGCTGCCCGGCGAATAAGCATAGATGCCAGAATATGCATCATCCGCATAGTAATCGGCGGGTGAAAGCCGGTAGATATAAGCATGCCCTTTTTCCGCCGTTCGATCCGTATACGCCGTTCCCCCTGGAATCGTGGCGATTTTCTCAAATTCTCCGGCGCCCGGGTCTTTGCGCTCCAGAATATACCGATAGCTCTTTTCCGCGGAAAATGTGATCACCGGCGCGCCGGTCGGCCCCTGAGAAACGCGGAAATCCTCGGGCATGACGGCGGCTTTTGCCGGAATTTTCTCTTTCCGAAAATACTCCACCGCGATATTATCTTCCTCTTCTCTTTTGCTTGCCAGCATGACATTATGCTTTTCCAGCTGCCGTTTATTGAGCAGAACGCGCTCAATCCCAGAGGGTTGCTCCAATTGCGGCGCCTCCTTTTGCTGATAGAGGTAGCTGAAGATTTTTGCAGCAAAACGCGCGGGGTAAGTTCCCCCCGTGACGCCCTTTGGAAGCGAATGGGCGGCATCCGTCTTATCAAAGCCCATCCAGCAGCAGACAATATACTCGCTGTTATAGGCAACAACCCAGGCATCTTTGTTGTTGGAAGCGTCATCATAGGTGCTGGTTCCGGTTTTGGCAGAGAGCTCCATATCAAGCTCAGAAAGCGCACTCTTTGCCGTGCCATACTGCACAGTGGATTCCAGCATCGAGCTCATGAGAAAAGCGCTTTGGGAAGAGAGAACGGCGTTCTTCTCCTCATCTTTTTGATAGACGATATTTCCATCTCGATCCACAATTTTAGAAATTGCCGAGGGTGCGCAGTAATAACCGCCTGAAGCAAAGGGCTGGTAGGCCCCTGCCAGTTCCAGTGGGCTGACGCCAGTCGTAAATCCACCCAATGCCAGGGAGAGGCTATCATCTCTCTGATCAAAGGGAATGCCAACCATGCTGGCATAGTCCTTTGCCCGCTCCACGCCAACTTCCTGCAAGAGTTTCACCGCAGGGATATTGATGGAATAGGCGACGCAATCCCTCATGCTGACCCATCCGCGATAGGTATTTCCGGAATTTCTTGGCGTATAGCCGGAAAAGTCCGTCGGCTCATCCATAAGCGTCGAGGTCGTATCATATTCCAGATATTCCAGTGCCGGCGCATAGACGAGCACCGGCTTGATGGCCGAACCCGGCTGGCGGCGCATACTGGTGGCGCGGTTAAATGCCAGCCTTGTCGTATGTTCTCTGCCGCCCAGCAGCCCCAAAATTTCACCCGAATCCGCAGAAAGAACGACCATGGCGCATTCGCAGTTGGAGCCATCCTCTGCATTTGCCGGAAACAAAGAAGTGTCCTTTGCTGTTTCCTCCAGATGCTGCTGCAGCTGCTGATCCAGATTTGTATAAATTTGATATCCCCCGGACATCAGCTCCGAATATCCGATTCCCAAAATTTCGCATGCATCCGAAAGGACCATATC
>USII01000125.1 GCA_900554725.1 uncultured Eubacteriales bacterium | reverse complement strand
GGAGCAGAGGAAGTCTATATCGTCTACCGCAGAGGCGAGGCGGAGCTGCCCGCCCGTGCGGAAGAGGTGGAGCATGCAAAGGAAGAGGGAATTATCTTCAAGCTGCTCAATAACCCGGTGGAAATCCTGGCAGATGATAAGAAGTTTGTCGCGGGAATCAAGTGTGTGCAGATGGAGCTGGGCGAGCCGGATGAATCGGGCAGGAGGCGCCCGGTGGCGAAGGAAGGCTCCGAGTTTGTCATCGATGTGGATTGCGTCATCATGGCCATTGGAACTTCGCCTAACCCGCTCATCAAATCCACCACCAAAGGGCTGGATACGCAAAAATGGGGGGGCATCATCGCCGATGAAAAGACCGGCCAAACATCCCGCGAGGGCGTATTTGCAGGCGGAGATGCCGTGACAGGGGCGGCCACCGTCATCCTGGCGATGGGAGCCGGGAAAGACGCTGCCGCTGCGATGGATGCCTATATCCAAAATAAAAACAAATAATAGGGCGCCGCAAAGCAAATGCGGAGGGTGCCAAAAAGCGGTTTTGTGCCCTCCGCAAGAACGGCGCGCGCCAAAAGACGGCGTACCCCGCAGGGGAAGAAAACGGCGGAAGGAGGCAAAACCATCCGCCCTTTTTGATCTCCCGGGCGGGGGCGAGCGAGGGCAAGAGGAAATTGGGAACCCTGCGTATTTCTGGCAGGAGAATCGCAAGGAGAAATGCAGATGAACGGTTATTTAAAGCTGAAGGAGTCCAACTGCAAAAACTGCTATAAATGCATCCGGCACTGCCCGGTAAAATCCATACGCTTTTCCAACAATCAGGCTCATATTGTGGAGGAGGAGTGCATTTTATGCGGCATGTGCTTTATGGTATGCCCGCAGAATGCCAAGATCATAAGGGACGATGTGCAAAAGGCAAAAGAGCTCATCGCCAGCGGCAAGAGCGTGTATGTGAGCCTGGCGCCTTCCTTTGTCGCCAATTACGATGGGGCGACCATCAAATCCATGGAACGGGCTCTCAAGGTTCTGGGCTTTGCCGGCGCCGAGGAAACGGCTATCGGGGCAACCATCGTCAAAACGCGCTATGAGCAGATTCTGGCCGAAGGCAAGCAGGATATCGTCATCTCCACATGCTGCCATTCCGTCAATACGCTGGTGCAGAAATATTTCCCCAATCTGGCGGGGTATCTTGCGGATGTCGTTTCTCCCATGCAGGCACATTGCGCCAAAATGAAAAAGGAACATCCCGGCGCATATACCGTCTTTATCGGGCCCTGTATCTCCAAAAAAGCCGAGGCGGAAAAATATCCGGGCACGGTGGATTGCGTGCTGACATTCGAAGAGCTTTCCCGGTGGCTGGAGGAAAAACAGGTTGCTGTGGGAAAAGAGCCGGACGATATCGCCCCCGGGAGGGCGCGCATGTTTCCCACTTCGGGGGGAATTCTGCGCACCATGAACTGCGTGGAAGAGGATTATACCTACCTTGTAGTGGATGGAACGGAAAACTGCATCAAGGCGCTTAGGGATATCCAGGCGGGAAAGCTGGGGAAGTGCTTTATAGAGATGTCGGCATGTTCGGGCAGCTGTGTGGCGGGCCCGGGCATGGAAAAAAGCCATCGCGCTCCTGTGCGGGAATATATCGCGGTTCAATCCTATGCCGGCCGAGAGGATTTCCCAATCCAGATGCCCCAGCCCGGAGAGCTTCATAAGGAGCTTTTATCCGAGCCCAACAAGAAACCCATTCCAGGAAGCACTGCAATCGAGGAGATTCTGAGGCAGATGGGCAAAACCAAGCCGGAAGATGAGCTCAACTGCGGCAGCTGCGGCTATGATACCTGCCGGGAAAAGGCACAGGCCATCTTTGAAGGCAAGGCCGATCTTTCCATGTGCCTGCCCTTCCTAAAGGAAAAGGCGGAATCCTTTTCGGATAAGATTCTGCGCAATATCCCAAGCGGCGTGATTGTGCTAAACGAGCAGCTGCAGGTGCAGCAGATCAACCCCGCTGCCTGCGAGATTGTCAATCTTCGCTCGGCGCACGATGTGCTTGGGGAAAATATCGTTCGCATTTTGGATCCGCAGCCGTATTTTGAAGTCTTTCAGACGGGGCATAATGTGCGGGATAAGCGGGTATACCTGGCAGAATACAAGCGCTATGTGGAACAGAGCATCATCTATGATAGAAGCTATCATATTATCCTCGGCATTCTGCGGGATATTACCGCAGAAGAGGACAGCCGCGCCAGCCGGGAGGCAATGGAGCGGCATACCATCGAGGTGACAAACCAAGTGATCGAAAAGCAGATGCGCACAGTGCAGGAGATTGCCAGCCTGCTTGGCGAGACGACTGCGGAAACAAAAGTCGCGCTGACAAGGCTGAAGGAGTCGCTGGCGGATGAATAACCTGTGTACGGATATCGGCTATTACAGCCTCAATAAATTTGGAGAGCAGCTCTGCGGAGACCATGTAGATGTCGCCCAGGGGTCGGAAAGCGCCATTGTCGTGCTGGCAGATGGCCTGAAAAGCGGTGTGAAGGCATCCATTCTCTCCACGCTCACGGCAAAAATCCTCTCCACGCTGCTGGAAGGCGGCCTGGAGCTGGAAGAGTGCGTGCGCACCATCGCCGCTACGCTCCCTGTAAGCAAAGAGCACGGCGTCGCCTATTCCACATTTTCGGTTATCCGCATCATAGAAAATCGGGAGGCCGAGCTCATCGTCTATGATAATCCGCATATCATTTTGCTGCGGGATGGCAAGCGCTATGAATTTCCAAAAACTATTTTGGAGATAGACGGCAAAACCATCTATCTTGCGAAAATGCCCATAAAGCTTGGAGATATATTCATCGCTCTGAGCGATGGCGCCATTGGCGCCGGGCCGGGCAAGGCCCTCAACCCCAATTGGAAGAGGGAGAATATCGCGGATTTTATGGAGATGGTGGCGGATGGCGATTTCACCGCCAAAACGCTTGCGACCATGCTCATGGGCGAATGCGATAAGCTCTATGAAGGCCACCCTGCAGACGATACCACGGCCTGCATTGTAAAAGTGCGGGAGCGCAATCAGGTAAATCTGATGATCGGGCCGCCCAGCCGGCGAGAGGATGAAAAGGCCATGATGAGCCTGTTTTTCTCCAAGGCGGGCAAGCACATCGTCTGTGGGGGAACGACATCGCACCTGGCGGCGGATTATCTGGGTGTGCCGCTGGATACCTCTACAGATTATCTGGATCCGGAAATTCCGCCCACATCCAAAATCGCAGGAGTGGATTTGGTGACAGAGGGCGCAATCACCATCAACCGCGTGCTCAGCTATGCACAGAACTATCTGGAGGATAACCAGAGGTATGCCGAATGGAGCTATAAGCCCGATGGCGCTTCTCAGATTGCGCGCATGCTCTTTGAGGAGGCCACGGATATCGATTTCTATGTGGGCAGGGCGGTCAATAGTGCGCATCAGCAGGAGGGTTCGCCCGTCAATTCCACCATCAAGATGCGCCTTGTAGCCGAGCTGGCCGAATGCCTGAAGAAGATGGGCAAGCGCATTAAGGTGAGCTATTTTTAAACGCACTTCATATATTTTTATTTCACATATATTTCCTATCTATATCCTATCGAAAAAGGCACTTCAAAAAATGGGCGCGGAGAGTTTCTACGCGCCTCTTTTTGTGCAAAAAAAGCGCCCCAATGATGGGGCGCTACACCGCACAAATGGTAAAAAAGAGCGCCTGTTGGCGCCCTTTTTACTGCATATTTTGAGCATTCGCCTGATAGGGAGCAGCGCTTGCCGCGTTCTTGTTCTTGGCAGCGCCGAGTGTATAAAGAACGGGAAGAACCAGACCAAAAACCGCGTTGAAGAAGTTGAAATCCGAAGAGATGATGGTAAAGATGATGTTGAGCACGGTAATGGAG
>USII01000124.1 GCA_900554725.1 uncultured Eubacteriales bacterium | reverse complement strand
CACTCGGCTTTTACTTTTCTATGAATTATGCTGCTGGAAACGAGGGATTTTTGATGATTTATGACAATGTGCTTGCGGCAATGGGCAGCACGCCCATGATCCGCCTAAATAGAATGGTGGATCCAAATGGAGCGCAGGTTTTGGTCAAATACGAAGGGCTGAATGTAGGGGGATCAATTAAAACGCGCACAGCCTATTATATGATAGCGGAGGCCGAAAGGCAGGGCCTTGTCGGAAAGGATACGGTGATTGTAGAGCCGACCAGCGGGAATCAGGGAATCGGATTGGCTCTGGTGGGCGCAGTAAAAGGATATAAAACGGTCATTATCATGCCAGATTCTGTGAGCGAGGAACGCAGAAAACTTGTTCGGCATTATGGCGCACAGGTTATCCTTATTCACGACGATGGCAATATTGGTGAATGCATTGAACAGTGCCTGGAAACGGCGCTGAAAATGCAAAGGGAGAATCCGAATGTGTATGTGCCGCAACAATTTATCAACCCGGCAAATCCGATGGTACATCGCATTCAAACGGCCCAGGAGATTTTGGAACAAGTGGAAGGGCCGATTCATGGTTTTTGCTCTGGTGTCGGAACGGGCGGAACAATTTCGGGAATCGGAGAAGTATTGAAAAAGCAAAATCCGCAGATGGTCATCTGGGCAGTTGAGCCGCAGAATGCGGCAATACTGGCAGGAGGAACGGTTGGAACTCACCTGCAGATGGGAATTGGGGATGGATTGATTCCGGAAAACCTCAATCAGAAAATTTATGATGATATCTATATCGTATCGGATGAAGAGGCTATTGGAACTGCAAAGGATTTGGCGCGGCTGGAAGGGCTTATGTGCGGGATTTCCAGTGGTACAAATGTCGCTGCTGCGCTGAAACTGGCAAAGAAACTGGGAAAGGGAAAAACCGTGGTGACGGTTCTGCCCGATACTGCTGAACGCTATTTCAGTACGCCGCTATTTGAAGACGAGTGATAAAAAGAGCCTGAGGGCTCTTTTTCTCGATGTTTTTAAGAGGGCGTAAGTGGTGCGCGGCCTAAAGGTTGCAATGTGCACCGCCGCAAATTTATAAAGGCGGGCAGAATATGAAATCTGCCTGCCTTTCTGTCTTGCCGGTCTGAATACCGCCGCTTGAGTATTAAAATGGTGTTCACTGCGTTTTTTCGTTGAGTGCTGGGCTTAGCTGAATTTCCATGCGCTCGCAATACATGGCAATGCCTGCTTCATCAAAGCAGCGCAATACCTGCTCCAATAGCGCGCTTTGCACGCTCCAGTAATCTTCGGTTTTGCTCCAAACCATGACGCTGTATTCCATTGCATTGTTCCTATATGCGCTGACATTGATACAAGGTTCCGGATCTGGAAGAATTCCTGGCGTATTGGAAATGGCTTTGCGCAGTGCCTGCTTGGCATCATCCAGCGCGGTATCGTAGGAAGTGGAGAATTTTAAATCTACCCGGCGCTTCTCCTCGCGGGTGTAGTTGATGATTTTCCCGCCTGTCACTTCGCTGTTTGGCAGAAAAACATCCTTGTTGTCCGCCGTGCTGATAACGGTGTGAATCAGGCGAATATCCAAAACCTTTCCTTCTGCTTCCTCTGTTTCTATATAGTCTCCGACAACAAAAGGTTTGGAAATGAGAAGCATAAGGCCGCTTGCAAGGTTGGAAAGAAATTCCTGGAGTGCCAGTGAAATTGCCAACCCTGCAACACTTAACAGAGCGACAAATGCACTGATATTGATGCCAAGGCTGCTCGCAGTAAGGATAGCGGCTAAAACATAGAGCAGCACGCGTATGACGGACTTTAAAAAGGTGTGCATGCTTTTTTCGAATTTCATTCGGTCGATAATGCGGGCGAACATTTTATTGAGCAGCTTGATGCAGATGAGGCAGACGAGAAGCACAAGCAGGGCGGAAAATAGTTTGCCTGCTGTAAAATCGCCCACGCTGTAATTTAAGATAGATTCTAAAGACATCTCCATCCCTCCCAAAATATTCGGATATAGCTTTATTTTATCATCCCCTTATAAAATTGACACTATCCTTGCGGAAATTAAAAAATGGTTTTTTGTATATATCCATATGCGCCCCAAAAAAGAAGTAAGAATGCTTGACGAGAAGGGAGTGTAGCTTTATACTAAGTGCAATCTCCCGATTGCGGGATATAGAGATAGGCTCAGGAGAGAAAAAGGGCGCGCGGGATATGGATATATCAGAATATAAAAGGGGCCGTGAACAGCTGATTCGCACAGAAATGCTGCTGGGAGAGCAGGCAATGAAGAAGCTGTTTGGGGCAAGGGTTGCAGTATTTGGAATTGGCGGAGTGGGAGGCTATGTAGTGGAAGCGCTGGCGCGCAGTGGCATTGGCGGGCTGGATCTGATTGACCACGATACCGTCGGCCTGAGCAACCTGAACCGCCAAATTATCGCAACACATGATACGATAGGGCAAAGCAAAGTGGAAGTGATGAAACGAAGAGTGCTCAGCATCGCTCCAGCTTGCCGTGTTTGTGCATATCCTGTCTTTTTTCTACCGGAAAATGCAGCGTTATTTCATTTTCAGCAATACGATTATGTGGTAGATGCTGTAGATACAGTTTCGGCAAAGGTTGAGATCGTGCTGCGCGCACAAGCGGCAGGGGTACCCGTGATAAGCAGCATGGGCACTGGCAATAAGCTTGACCCAGCGCGGCTGGAAGTTGCGGATATCTATCAGACCTCTGTATGCCCGCTGGCGCGTGTTATGCGAAAAGAGCTCAAGGCGCGGGGCGTGCAGGGACTAAAAGTGGTATACTCAAAAGAGATGCCGCTGCTGCCCAAGACTTTGGACATAAAAGAGGGCAAAAAGCGCATTCCTGGCAGCACGGCATTTGTGCCACCCGCAGCCGGCTTGCTAATTGCCGCAGAAGTGGTACGAGATTTGATAAGCCAGATTGGTTCAAAATAAGAACGGTCTTGGAGAAGATATGGCTTTGAAAGGCATTTAGGCAGTGATAGAGGAACTGTTCTTTATATGGCGCTTTTCCGGAGAGTTTACCTTTTGGAAGCGCCGTTTTGATTTACCAAAAAAGAAAATTATTTTTTTGCTCTTTGAGTTCAAAGGAGCTGAAGTTGTGCGCATGGAGATTTTATTATATAATAAAATCGCAAAATTGCAATAAAATTTGGACAGAAAGGGACATTCTATGAGAGACGAATTGCTTTCGCTGCCAATGGTGCCGTTAAGAGGCCTGGTGGCGTTCCCATATACGGTGTTGAATTTTGAAATTGGAAGACCTACTTCCATGGCGGCGGTACATGCAGCAGCAGAGGACGGAGAAGAAATTTTTTTGGTGATGCAGAAGGACATGCATCAAGAGGCTCCGCTTCAGGAAGATTTATATGAAATTGGCGTCGTTGCCAGAGTGCGCCATATTGTGCGGCTACAGGATAGAGTTGCGCGTGTTTTGGTGGAAGGGCTATATCGCGCGCGGCTTATGGAAATGGAGAAGAAAAGGGGCTATGTTGTTGCAAAAGTTCTTCCGGTAGAGCAGTGTTTGGAACGCGATGAACGCAGCATTGCCCATATGCGGGCACTGCTTGAAAGCTATCACCGGTATGCCTCCATATCCGGGCAGATTCCAGGGGAGGCGCTTTTGGCGCTTCAGGAAATTCGGGAGCCTGAAAAGCTGGTGGATACCATAGCAGTCAATATGGTTAAGGATTTGGCGGAAAAGCAAGAATTGCTGAATACACTGGATGTGATAGAGCGCTATGAGAAAATGCTCTCTATTTCCGAACGGGAGATCCAGATCCTTGGCATTGAATATGAAATTTCTGAGAAGACAAAGCAACAGATAGAGAAATTCCAAAAAGAAAGTTATCTTCGAGAACAGATGCGCGCGATACAAAATTCCCTTGGAGAAGACGAAGAGGATGGCCAGGAACTGGAAGCT
>USII01000123.1 GCA_900554725.1 uncultured Eubacteriales bacterium | reverse complement strand
TCTCGTGGGCTCGGAGATGTGTATAAGAGACAGCCCTTCATGGCGTCGGTGACATCGTTGATGGCGTCGTAGATGACGCGGTACATGCGCAGCTCCACCTCGGCCTGGGCGGCTTCCTCCTTGGCAACGGGGTCCGGACGGACATTGAAGCCGATGATGATGGCATTGCCCGCGTTGGCAAGCATGACGTCGGATTTGTTGATGGCGCCTACGCCCGCATGGATGACGCGCACGCGCACCTCGTCGTTGGAGAGTTTTTCCAGCGACTGCCGCAGCGCCTCCACAGAGCCCTGCACATCCGCCTTGACAACCAAGTTGAGATCTTTGATCTCGCCTTCCGCGATTTTGGAGAAAAGATCGTCCAGCGAAACTTTTGCCATGCTCTTGAGCTTTTCCGCCTTAATTCTATCTTTTCTCTCCTCCGCCACCTGCTTAGAGAGGCGATCTTGCTCCACAGCGTTGATGGTATCGCCGGCCTCGGGTACCTCGGAAAATCCGATCACCTCTACAGGCATAGAAGGCCCGGCTTCTGTTACGCTGTTGCCGCTGTCATCCAGCATTGCGCGCACACGGCCATATGCCGTCCCTGCAACAATCGTATCCTGAACATGCAGCGTGCCGTTCTGCACCAGCACCGTTGCCACCGGTCCGCGGCCTCTATCCAGGCGCGCTTCGACAATGGTGCCTTTCGCCATGCGGTTGGGATTGGCCTTTAGCTCTGCTACATCTGCAACAAGCAGGATCATCTCTAGAAGCTGTGAAAGACCTTCGCCCGTCAGCGCAGAAACGGGGACCATGATGGTATCGCCGCCCCATTCTTCTGAAACAAGGCCATATTCCGTCAGTTCCTGCTTGATGCGCTCTACATTCGCTCCTGCTTTATCGATTTTATTAATGGCAACGATGACGGGAACCTGTGCAGACTTGGCGTGGTTAATTGCCTCGATGGTTTGAGGCATAACGCCATCATCCGCCGCGACCACCAGAACCGCAATATCCGTTACCTGCGCACCTCTCGCGCGCATTGCCGTAAAGGCCGCATGGCCAGGCGTATCCAAAAAGGTAATAGATTTCCCGTTGATGCTGATGGTATATGCGCCAATATGCTGGGTGATACCGCCGGCTTCACCCTGCTGAACCTTTGTCTTTCGAATGGCATCCAGAAGCGATGTTTTTCCGTGATCTACATGGCCCATGATCGTCACAACCGGTGGACGGGTGATGAGGCTCTCCTCGTCATCCGGCATATCCTCTGCAATCAGAGCACTTTCGGCCGTCTGCTCTTCTTTCTTCTCCACCGAAATGCCAAATTCCCCGGCAATCAGCGATGCCGTATCATAATCGATTTCCGAGTTGATGGTGCACATCATGCCTAGCAGCATGAGCTTCTTGATAATCTCTGCTACCGGCTTGCCCGTCTTCTCCGCAAAATTCTTAATGGAGATGGAATCCCCAGTGATAGTAATGTCCGTTACCACAATGGGCTGAATGGGCTGCACCGGTTTCTGCGCCTTATTTGGCTTGCGTTTGCGCGAACCCATGCGGTACTCTTCATCAATATAGACATTTTTATTTTTCAGAGTGGAACGGCGCTTTCTCTCCGGAGCTTCTTCCGAGCGTTTTTTCTTATTATCGTGCGAATTGGGCTTGGGCGCAATGGCCAGAAAATCGTTTCTCCCACTGTTTGCCTTTGCACGGCTGGGCGCCGAACGGCGCTGCTGCGGCACATCGCTGTCCTTATCCTTATCGAATCCGCCATAAAGGCCCTGATAACCGCCTTGCCGGTTTTGATAGCCATTTCTCTGATAGCCGCTCTGCCCGCCGCGGTTCTGATAGCCGCCTTGGCTCGCCCTCTGGTAGCCCCCCTGGCGGCCCTGGCGCTCCTGATTCTGGCGGGATTGCTCCGCGCTTTGACGGGCCAGCTCTTTTCTTCTCTCTTCCCGCTTCTGCTGTTCCAGTTCCTCTTCCTTGGCCGAGCGCACCACCCGGATTTTGGGCATCGTAAGGTTAAGCTGCCCAGGCAACGCTACTTTTTTCTCCTTCCGCAGCTCCATATCCTGTGCCTGCTTTCCCGTTTCCTCCCGGGAGGGCTGGCTGCCGGCCCTCGCCCCAGCCTGTGGCTTTACCGCTGTATTCCCCTCTTTTCTCTCTTTCTTTTCCATCTCGACTTTAATCGGCTTCTCCTCTATCTGCGTTTGCTCCACCTTTTGCTCTTGGGCGGCGGGTTTGGGCTCTTCCGCCGGCTCCTGAGCTTTTGGCTTTGGCGGTTCTTGCTGCGCCTCCTTTATGGGCTGGCTCGGCGCATCCGCAACAGGCGCTTGCTCCTGAAGGGCCGCATCCTGCTCCCTCTGCGCTTCTTCGCGCCGGGCAATCCGCTCCAGGAGCTCCCCCTCCAGGCGGCGAACCTCTTTGAGCTGCGCTTTCGCGCTGCTAGCTATCTGTTCGGCCTGTTCCAGCGCTCCCTTTGCGTAAGTATTCAGATCTTTATGCAGTTCTAAAATATTCCGTTTGCTCAAACAGTTTCACCTCCGCGCCGCTGCGCATGATATATCTCTTTTAGGCGCTGAGAAAACGCCTGTTTTGTCACTCCAACAACCTTGCTCTGCTTGCCCACTGCCTGGCCAAGGTGCCCATCCGGCCCGGCAAACATCAGCTCTTTGCCGCAGCTGTGGCAAAGAGCTTCGAGTTCCTGCCGCGCCCTTTGGCTTAGCGCCTCATCTGCCACAACCAGCCGGATTTTGCCCGCACGCAGGCCCTTTTGTACAGCAAAACTTCCGCAAAGCACTGCGCCCGCCCTTCTGGCAAGGCCCAGCATCGCGTAAAAATCATCCTGTAATTTCACGCCTCAAAATCACCCGCTTTATTTCGGCGATCATTTCCTCCGTGAGATCACATTCCAGAGCGCGCTGAAGCGCCCTGCTCTTTACAGCCCGCTCCAGGCACTGAACATCTGGGCAAAGATATGCACCCCTACCCTGGGCCTTCCCGGTAAGATCTACCCCAACGGTGCCCTCTTTATTCCTCACAATGCGAATCAGCTCTTTTTTGGGCCGCCCCTGCCTGCAAGCGACGCACATGCGCACAGGCACTTTTTTCTGTTTTAACGCCACCTATTTACTCCTCCGTCTCGAGGTGATTCCCACTTTCCGGCTCATCGTATGAAAGATCATCGTCATCATAATACCCATCCATAGGCGGGAAGTCAAACAACCCTTCGCCTTCGCCAAAAACATCCCCCGCGATCTGGGATTGGCATTTAATATCAATTTTATACCCTGTGAGCTTGGCTGCCAGGCGAGCATTCTGGCCTTCCTTGCCGATGGCCAGGGAAAGCTGATAATCCGGCACAATCACCTGCGCCGAGCGCTCTTCTTCTACCACGCGAGCCATGATGACCTTTGCCGGGCGCAGCGCGCTGGCAATAAACTCTGCGGGATCGCTGTGCCAGTTGATGACATCGATGCGCTCACCCGAGAGCTCCTCCACCACGCGCTCAATGCGGCTTCCTTTTTGGCCGACGCAGGCACCTACACAATCCACATTGGGATCCTCGCTGTAAACGGCCACTTTGCTTCTATGGCCGGCTTCGCGGGCAATACTTTTAATGATAACGGTATTATTGGCAATTTCCGGCACTTCCAGTTCCAGCAGGCGCTTGAGCAGCCCCGGGTGAGAACGGGAAACCACAATTTGCGCACCTTTGGCGGAATCCTTTACTTCAAGGACATATACCCTAAGGCGCGCTCCCAGCTCATAGCGTTCGCCGGGGATGGTTTCCTTCAGGGGCAGCATCCCCTCCACGCGGCCGAAATCCAGATAATAGCAGCCACGCTCCTGGCGGACGATCACGCCCGTCATAATCTCATTCTCCTTATCGATATACCGCTCGTATATGACGCCGCGCTCGGCCTCCCGGATGCGCTGTACCACCACCTGTTTTGCCGTTTGCGCCGCAATGCGCCCAAAGGAGGCCGGGGTAACTTCTTCTTCGATGGTATCTCCCACTTCGTAGG
>USII01000122.1 GCA_900554725.1 uncultured Eubacteriales bacterium | reverse complement strand
GTGGGCTCGGAGATGTGTATAAGAGACAGCGCTTATACATGGGCAGATTGTCATTAATCTCGGAAATGCGCGAAGAGGCCGCTGCAAGCTCTGTACTGGAAACACCCTCCTCCATTTTCAGGATCATGGTGCTCTGCTCATAGAGCTCTCCCACATCCAGCCCCAGCACAACCATCTGCTCTACGCCGGGCAATTCGGAAAAATATCCTTCCACCTCATCCGGATAGACATTCTCCCCCGAAGGCCCGATGATCACTTCCTTTGCACGCCCTTCAATCCACAAGCGCCCATCGGCGTCCAAACGGGCGATATCCCCCGTTTGATACCACTGTTCTTCCTCTCCCCTTGGAATAAACTTTCCTCCCACCATCCGGCCGGAAAACAGGGAATCTCCCTTGATCACAAGCTCTCCGGAATTCGGGTCTGCTCCCTGGGAAAGGATGCGGTATTCCACACTTGCAAATGGCTTTCCCACGCTTGCCTTAAGCCTATCGTCGATATCCCGGCTCAGCTCTACCGAAGTGATGCCCGCTTCTGTCATTCCAAAACCGTTATAGAGCGGATAGCCGATGTTGTTGATAATGCGCATCGTTTCCGGAAGGATATGCCCACCACCGTTGATAAGAAAGCGAACTCCACTGCCTATCAGCTCCTGCTGAATGCTTTTCAGGGCCGAAGCGCCCAAAATCCGGCGGCCCGAGCGCTTCATGTTTTTCTGCATGGCATGGCTGATTTTGGAAAGCGTTTCAAACTGCTTTTGGCGCCGCTCTCCGCCCTGGCGCACTTTGCGCATAATTCCCTGGGCGACATTGTTCCAAAAAAGAGGGACATTGAAAATATGCGTCACCTGATGCTTCCTGCAGGATTCCATAATGCCTTTTGGGCTCTTATCCGAAAGGTAGACGATCGTCTTTCCAAAGAAAGAAAACCAAAGATACACTGCCACAAAGCCGAAAATATGGTGCAGCGGGAGAAACGCCAGGTTCTTAAGCGGGCCATCCGCCGCATCATACATAATATCGTCGTTCTGCCCCAGAAAATATTTCGCATTCTCTATCTGCTTAGACATGGCAAAGCCGTTATATGCGTATATTTTGGCCGTTCCCGTAGTGCCCGAAGTGCAAAGGCAAATCATATCCGCCCATTTTGGCTCATAATTGCCCTTTGCCTTTTTCTCCAGCAATTCCTCCGGGCGCAGCAGCTTTATGCCCGGGTATCTCGCCTGCTCTTGCGTGATGAGCGCTATCGCTCCAGATTCCTCAAGCAGGTGCTGCGTGATGGCCTGTTCTGCGCGGACATCCAGCAAAATCGGGATATTTCCGCTCATTAAAATGCCCCAAAATACCGCCGGCCATTCGGGGGAATTTTCCAGCTTAATGCCAATGCACCTGTTTTTTGCCCCCATTTCCTTTTCCAGCGCCTGCCCTATGTTCCTTGCAAGCTCGCCATATTTTTCATATGTGAGGGTGATGAGCCTTCCATCTTTTGCCGTCAGCTCCGCAGCCACGCGCTGCCCATAGCTGCACATAATCTCAAAAATATTGCGGAAGGTATAGCTCTGGGCGAGCTTTTCCAGGGATTGCATGCATTCTTTTATCATCTATCTGCTCCTTATATTTGGACAATGCTATGAGATTTTAAAATATTTTAGCATAAGAAGGGGGCGCGGTGCAACCGCGCCCCCTTCTGCCATCAGCGTACTGCCTTATTTTTTATCACTCTTGCCACCATAACGGTCATATCGTCCTTTGCTTTTGCGCCATAGGCAGCATAGGCATGGGAGAGAATATGATTTGCAATATCATCCGCATTTCGCATCTCTGCTGCCTCCCGAATAGCCTGGTGCAGCCCGTCGTCCGCTGTCTCCAAATCTGCAATCCCATCCGTAAACATCAAAATGATATCCCCGTGCTCCAGCTCTAAATCGTAGACCACGGGCTCATAATCATCCAAAATCCCGATGGGAAGCGAACCGGCATCCAACTTTCGCATACCGTTTTTTCCGATGATATAGGAATGCGGCGCTCCTATTTTTGTAAACCGCGCCCTCCCCTCCACGAGGTTTACCATACATAAATCCATAGTAGAAAAAATATCATCGCTGCTGCTTAGGATAAGCAGCTTGTTGATGGCGTCCAGAATGGTCTTATCGTCAAAATTGGCGCGATAAAAATCCTCCATCAAAGTGACGGCTGTACGGCTCTCCCGGGCCGCACGCTCTCCGCTGCCCATGCCATCACACAATAGCATCATATACCGCCCATCTTTTAGCGCCTCAAAGGAATGCGTATCCCCAGAAACCGGGCTCCCATCTTTGGGCATCATCGCAATACCCGTCTGCAGGCTGTAGTTTTTGGCCTGCTCATAGCGCAGGCGACAGTCCTTTGCGCAGGAGGAATAGCCGTCCGCCTTTTCCATGGGCATGCCGCAAGCCGCGGATACGGCGCGGCGAATCTTTGTTTCGCACGCCTCTTTGCCCCCACAGCCTTTTACCACCAGATCTACATTGAGCGTACCCTCGGAAAATTCCGCGCAGATTTCCTTCACGGGCACTCCAATTTCATCCAGCCGAAGCCGAATGTTATCCTCCATCTCATCTCGAAAATCGATATCCACCTGTACTTCTCGCAGCAGAGAATCAATTACCCTGGAAACCCCTATCATCTGATCTCCAATCATGCCGCGGCTCTCCGCAATTTTTCCTTCCCACTTGCTGTTGGTATTGAATTTCTCAAATGTAAGCGTCGCGGCGGCAATCAACTTTTCCGCACGAATGCACTTTTTGCTGAAAATGCCAAGGTCCCGCTCGGTCAGCTTTTTGCCGCTGTCATACTTGGCATACAGTTTTTGCATCAGCTCATAGGTGGAATCAAAATGCACATCCCAGCAACTGCGGAAAAACATGCAGTTGGCGCAGGCCTGTTCTGGAATGCTTGCCATCGTATATGCGATGTTGCCCTCTTCCCGGCTCTTGATTGCAGATTCGCCAAACACCCTCGCTGTATTTTGAAAAACATTGGAAATTTCTCTGAGGCGGCCTACAGTTAGCTCCCGAAAGCGCTCTTCCCTAAGCGCCTGTTCCCTGTTCCAAAATAGATTTGCATCCACATAAGCTGCCATCTTCTCCACAAAGGCTCTCGGGGTAACCAAAAATGCGGCCGCTGCAAGTGCCATTGCAATAAGGGATATGCTCCTAAGCTCTCCATAACAGATGTAGAAAACAAAGAATGCCTGTGTAATCAAAAAGCCAAGGCAGACGCCCACCCTCTTCATTTTGCGGCAAGCACCCGCCGCCAGCGATGCCACGCCATAAGCTGCAATGGCAAGAGGGTTTGTCCCTACAATGACGCAGGCAAGGGCCGAGCACACCCCAACGCCCGCGCCCACAGCGGCCCCGCCGATATATGCGCAGAACAGGGAAACATACGCTGCAGCCGCTTCCCTCAGATAGATGCCAAACAGCGCAAAATCCCCCAGCCCCATGACGGCCAGCAGCCCTAAAAAGCAAATGCTGATGAGTTCCTCATCTGAAAGCACTTGCCGGCGCCGGCCCGAGAAGAGGCGCAGCGCCGTATGAAATACCACAACCATTAAAAAGGTGATGAGCATTTCGATAAGCGAAGAGAGGATGGGGAGAATCAGCCCAAGTTTGAAGGCGATTGTGCACCCAATATAAGAAATAGCCGCCGCTGCAAGGGCAAGGCCCACCCTCGGCGTCAGTTTGACAGCCTGCGCGACAATCATCAGCGCTGCTGCCGTCGCCACCACAGAAAAGCAGTATGGTGCGTTTGCCATATGCAGCGAATAAGTCGCCATAGAGGCCAGAACTCCGCCCAACGCCATATATGGGTTTAATATGTTGTGATTTAAAAATGCAGCCAAAACATATGCCACACCAAAGGGCCAGATGGTCTCTCCAATCCGCACTCTTCCCACCAAAAATCCCCCTGCGAAAGTGGCGGCGAGATAGATGGCGGTTTTCAGCGTAATATTGATCTCCAGCTTCTTTTGATGTTCCTGACGCGACTGCAT
>USII01000121.1 GCA_900554725.1 uncultured Eubacteriales bacterium | reverse complement strand
GTGCAACTTCCTCGGGTGAGCGAGCTTCATGGTAAGTGGAGATCATGAGCAAAACCTGCTGTTCTTCGGCAAAAATGGCATCCAAATCCGTTTCACCCGATTCTATGCGCGGCAACTGGAATGGATAAAATTCATCCCGCTGCATAAGGTAGGGCGCAGAGAGTGAAAGGCTTCCGGTGATGCGGATGGGCACGCTGATGACAAATGCTGTGGGCATTTCTTGGTAGGAGGAAAGCTGAGCAGATACGCTTTTGTCTACTTCCGGATAGATATAGAGAACTTTTTGTGTCACATAGGAAGAGATGGAAAGTATGCAAAATACCAGTGCGATCGCTGTGCAGCGCAGAGCCTTGCTGCGTATCAGCGGGCTCAGCACCCAGTATATGAAAGCCGTGCCGCAAAGGGCGATGAGGGGATAGAGACAGCAGATATAGCACCCGGAAAAAAACGGGCTAATCTGCGCAACGAGCAAGAAATAGCATAGGATAGCCGCCAAGAAGATCCCCGAAAGGTTTTTTGACACACACCCATACTGGGGAGGAGTGTCTTGGCGTTTCAATCTTTTTGCTAGGAAAATGCAAAGAAAGCTGAGCGCCGCAAAAATCAAAAACGCGATAAAAAGATAGCGCAGGTATCCGCCGAATAATTCATCGCTCAAAATATTGCAGTAGGCGCTGAGTTTTTCCCAAAGCCCGGAAAAACCTGATTCAAAGGAGGTAAAGGCCTGTTCGCCCCGGTATCCGGGAAAGATATGCGATAAAGTAGCGGGAAAGATGGCAATGGAAAGCCCAACTCCAGCCAGCATTACCCCCGAAAAAATGCCTGCATCTGCAAATCTGCGCCGAAGCAATAGATATAGCACGCTAAAGGCAGAGAGAAAGAATGCAAATATAATGAAGTAATGATGCGTCAGCGCGCCCAGCAGCATTGCGATGCCCAGCCCTAAATAGATGCCCCATTTCCGCTCTTTGTTGGAAAGAAGCAGAGATAAATAGTAGCACAGCAGCAGTGCAAAAAAGGAAAACATGCTATACATCCTAAGGAACATTGTATAGGAAATACAGCCTGCGGAAAAACCCCAAAAGGCTGCGGGCAACAGGGCAAGGTATGGCCCGCCAAGCAGTTTTTTCCCTAGAGCATAGAGCAGCAACATGGAGCCCGCGCCAAACGCGATATTTAAAGAAAGGCCAGTCCATTTGCTGAAAAGGTTCGGAGTCAGAGAACTGAGAGCATTGAAAAGAATATAATAAAGCGGCGGGTGAGAATCGTTGATTTGGTTCCGATAGGCCGAACCGAAATCGAAGAGCTGATCTTTCTGCGCAGTAAAATAAGTACGGAGAGAATCGCCGGTGATCGCCGTGCCTTCCTGTTCTGCAAACCGTTCAGCGACTTGCTCGCGGTAGAGAAAAAGCGTATCCTCTTGTTCTGGAGTGGAGGTGAGAAAGGGTTTGTTGTGCCCGTTGGCCAAGCCATAGGTGAGCATTTCATCGATATCGTATCCGCCTTTCGCGATTCCAAAACAGATGCATACGGTAATTTGGGCCAGCACTAAAATCGCCAGGCATGCTCTGGGAAGCCATATTTTCTTCTCTATCATGAAAATGAATCCTCCAACTTTTGCACAATTGCACATATTATACCAAAAAATAAATGGCAAAGTAAAGAATTGGGCCGGCAAAGATAATTTGCAGGAAGTTTGCAAGCTTGGAATTGAGTATTCCTGTGGGCAATAATATAATGAAACAAAACGCTTAGGAGAGCAGAAGATGAAACTGGAAACAGAGCGGCTGTATCTGCGGCACTGGGAGCCGAGCGATTTTGCAGACCTTGCCGATATGCTGCAGGATCCGCGGGTGATGTATGCCTATGAGCACCGCTTTTTGGATGCGGATGTGCAGGAGTGGCTTGAGCGGCAGATAGCCAGGTATCAAAAAGATGGTTTTGGGCTTTGTGCCATGGTGGAAAAGCAGAGCGGCATGGTGGTGGGGCAGGCGGGCCTTTCCTGGCAGCCCTGTCAGGGAGAAAAGCTGCTGGAAATTGGCTATCACCTCAAATGGAAATATTGGGGGCGGGGCTATGCGACAGAGGCTGCGCTGGGCTGCCGGCGCTATGCTTTTGAGATACTGGGCGCCCCTGCTGTATACAGCATCATTAAAAGCGACAATACCGCTTCTATGCGCGTAGCGGAGCGCACGGGAATGCGGCGCCTTGGGGAATTTATGGCGACCTACTATGCCGGAGCAATGCGCCACTATCTCTATGGGGTACAGAACCCCCAAAAGGCCGATGAACCGCTGTTTTCACCGTGATATGCGGCGTGGAAAGGGTTTTTGCTGCAAACAGAGCGCGCCGTCCGGCGGATTGCGCGAAAAGGAGAGGGAAGATGATAAAGCTTTATGGAATGCATATTTGCCCGGATTGCGAGCAGGCGAGGGAGCAGCTGCTCTCTGCGGGCGTGGATTTTGAGTTTCTGGATTTTGCGGACTCTACGGCCAATCTCAAGGAATTTTTGAAAATTCGGGATACCAGCCCTCTTTTTGAGGAGGTGCGCAGGGAGGGGAAGATCGGCATTCCCTGCTTTGTGCTTCCCTGCGGCGAGGTGACGCTGGAACTTGGCCGAGCCCTGGAATAGAAAGCCCCAAAAGGGCGTCCTGGGTTTTTTAGGCGATTTGCTGGAGCCCGAGAGCAGCGAGCTGTCCGCTCTGGCGGGGGCAGCGCTTCTATAAAAAATAGGCGGGAGAATTTCTCCCGCCTTGTGGTATATGCTTAAAGTTTGTGGAAAATCGGCTTGCGCTTTTCAAAGGTGCAGATATAGCGAAAGCCCATTTCTTTTAGTGCCTGCGTTCCTTCCTTTAAGAACCGGCCAACCTCTCCCGGGCGATGTCCATCCGAGCCGGTGGTGATAATCTCTCCGCCAAGCTCCAGATAGCGCCTCAAAATACCGGGTGTGGGCGTTCCGATGCCGCCGGTAATTTTGGCAGCGCTGGTGTTGAGCTCGATGCCCTTTCCGTTCTGAATGACGGTCTTTAAGATGGCATCGAACAAATCCGGAAACAGGTCATAGCAAAAAGGCAGCTTTTGATAATTGCCGCAATATTTACAGCAGTAGCCGATGTGCCCAACAACATCATAATGCTGGAAGTTTTGCAGGGTTTTGAGCATGGCCTGCAAATAGCGTTCATATGCCTCGCGCACGGTTTTATCCTGGTAGAAGTCGGGAAGATAGAGATCCACGCCATCTACAAAGTGCTGAGAGGCAATGATAAAGTCAAAATCGTGCTGGGAGAGGAATTTCTCGTAAGTCGGAATGGCGTCGTAGTGGACGCTCAGCTCAATTCCCTTTTTTACTGGGATGGGCGGGTTTGTATTCATGAACCGCGTATACTCCAAGTTATAGCGCTCCATATCGATATTGCAAAAATTGCCCTCGGATTCATCGTGATCTGTCAGGCAGATTTCCTCCACTCCCATTTCCATCGCCTGGTCGACAATGCGCGAAAAACTCTGGGAAGGATCCGCATCTGGCGAAAGAAAAGAGTGCAGGTGATAATCAAACAGCATAAGCTTCCTCCAATCTCGAACTATCTGAATTTCCGCCGTTATTCTACCATGATTGGCAGAGCAAGAGAAGGGGAGAAGAGGAATTTTTCAAAAATTTCACATGTGTTCACCATTTTTACCCAATTTTGAGCCAAAGGAAATTGAAGAAGAGCGCATTTTGGTGTATAATTGCAAATTATAATCGTATCAATAATAGGTAGGATAGTTTGAGTACGATATGGAAAAACAAAAGAGAATCTATCTCGCGCAGGCCGGGATCATTGCGGCGGTATACCTGGCGCTTACATTGCTTTTTTACCCGCTCAGCTTTGGCCTTTCCCAATTTCGGGTGAGCGAAGGGCTGTGCATTTTGCCATATTTTACGCCGGCGGCTGTTCCGGGGCTGTTTATCGGCTGCATGATTGCAAACTTATTTGGCGGGCTGGGGCTGCTGGATATCCTCTGCGGGAGCCTGGCAACGCTGCTATCTGCAGCGGCAACCTGCAAAAT
>USII01000120.1 GCA_900554725.1 uncultured Eubacteriales bacterium | reverse complement strand
TCGCGGTTTTCCTTTAAGTATGCAGTAAGCGCCTGAAGCCAGGCATAACCCTGGCCAGATGCAATTGCCGTGACCACAGCGATGCTAAAAGCGTTTACAGCATAATGAAAATCAAAAGGGATAAGATATGAATCCCAGCGCTTTTGAAGCTCTGGATTGGCGATCAGCGTGATGGCTTGGGGCAGCCCCATGATGTTGAACCCCTTGCTGAAGCTGAACACCATGATGGCAATTTTGCGCGCCTCTTCTGAGAGGCGGAGAATAGGGGTATGGCTGTGCCCATCGTAAGTGATGAGAAAATGCACCTCATCTGAGAGGATAAGCACATTGTATTTCGCACAGATGTTGACCATCTGCTCCAGCTCTTCCTTTGAAAAAACCCGGCCAGTTGGATTGCGCGGGCTGACGAGCAAAAACAGAGTGGGGCAGAATTTTTTGATCTTCTCCTCAAAATCATTTAAATCCAGTTCGCAGCGGCCGTTTTTTTAGAACCATAGGATTTTCAAGAGGATTTTCAAGAAAACGGCAACCGGCCCCTTCAATGGCAGTTCTTAAAGGGGAAAAGAAGGGCGTTTG
Source organism: uncultured Eubacteriales bacterium (assembly GCA_900554725.1). GTDB lineage: Bacteria > Bacillota > Clostridia > Christensenellales > Christensenellaceae > QANA01. Next base: position 3,480 of record USII01000120.1, on the reverse strand, counting down.
CATGAGAATATAGCCCCGGGGTGGCAAAACGCGCCAATGGTCAGGCGAATAGAGCCGATGGTGCTGGGCAGATCGCGAACCCAGCTGCGCTCGATGGCCATGCCATGATGCTGCAAAAACCAGCGGATGAGCGCCTCATAGTAAGAATCAGGCTTGGCGCGATAGTTGAATGTGTTCTCCTGGCGGCTTCTTTGGCGCAGGGTGCGCAGAAATAGTCCAGGTCTGCTGTGCCCATGCCGAGAATATCGTCTCGGCCATCCGGCTGCTGCCAGCGGGTAGAGTGATTTCTGCGGCGATCTAGCGTATGGTCGAATTCAAAATGCATGTGGTACTCCTCTCTCTTTTGAATAAACTGCTGCTAAAAATGCCGTTGGGCACTTTTCGGGAAAACGCAGGTGCCCTATTTGGCGGGAAATCTCTTAAATCCAATGATATCATCTTTAAATTACTTGGGGAGTATCCGCAGACCATGCTCTGGCTGAAAATAGGGATCATTTTACAGTTTTGAACTGCGATGCCCTGCCGCGCTGAAAAAGGCAAAACACGCTGCTCAAAACAAGCGTAGATTTATCAAGAAAATAGCGGAAGACGGAGATATTTCGCGGGAAAACGGGGCAGCATTCTCTTTTCATTGATAAGAGGAAAACTCTTTTGCTGTTGCTGGATATTTTTTATCAGCTGCTAAGTTGAGTTGTCTTTGCTTACATGCTTTTTACGGAGATTTAATATATCCATGATTTCAGCCTGATATAAATGCTGTATACTTGCCGTGGATTATTGCAATCCGACGGCTCTAAAATTATCACATACCGACCCCGGTTTTGAAAAACAGAGGCCGTATTTCTATATATGGGAGGGAATTTGCTGCATGAACGATGAACATAAAATCATCCAACAGGTCTATGCGGCAAAGCAAGATGTTCAGGCGGCGGATCGGCTGATCGGTACATATCTGCCCTTTATCAAGGCGGAGACGGCAAAATTTTTAAAGCGTCCGCCTGTCGATGGGCATGACGACGAGCTGAGCATCGCCATGATCGCTTTTCATGAAGCGATCGGTGGGTATTCCCGCACTCGTGGCGCTTTTCTGAAATACGCTGCCATGCTGATCCGCAGCCGCCTGATCGACTACAGCCGTAGAGAACAGCGGCATAGCCGAGTCATTTCGCTGGATGCTCCGGCAGGAGAAACAGCGACTTTGGGAGAAACGCTGGCAAATGAAAAGGAGCCCCATGAAGAAACAGTGACGCGGGATGCTACCCGCGCGGAAATCGAGGAGCTGACTAAGCAGATGCAGAAATTCGGCGTCACTCTCAGCGATATTGCGGATAACTGCCCAAAACAGCAGCGCACACTGAGCGCCTGCCGGAAAGCGTTGCAGTTTGCCAGAGAAAATCCGGAACTGCTAGAGAGCCTGTTGCAGACAAAAAAACTGCCCATCGGGCAGCTGACAACGGGGAGCGGTGTGGAGCGCAAAACGCTGGAGCGGCACCGCAAATATATGGTGGCTTTGCTGTTGATTTACACCAATGGGTATGAAATCATCCGCGGGCATTTGAAACAGGTGATGAAAGGAGTGGCAGCGCGATGAGTTATCTGGTTATGGAATGCCACCCCGGCTATGCGGTTCTTCTGGATGAAGAGGGACGCTTTTTAAAAGCCGCCAACCTTCGATACGAAATAGGGCAGAGGGTGTATGATCCGGTTCTAATGAAAGAAACGCCGCAAAAGCACCGGCATGCGGTTCGGTGGATCAGCAGTGGAATTGCGGCAATCGCAGCCTGCCTCCTCCTGTTCTTTGGATTTGGCTATTATCAAAATTTTATGCAACCTTACTCTTCTATTTATCTGTCCATTAACCCGGAAGTGCAGATGAACCTAAACCGGCAGGGCACGGTTGTAGAGCTGATAGGGGCAAATGAAGATGGAAAGAAACTTCTGGAAGGCTATAGCGGCAAAGGAAAAGATAAAGTAACCGTCGCCGATGAGCTGATTGATCGGGCGATTGAGATGGGCTTTCTTTCCGAGGGCGGCCGAGTTTCCTTTTCTATCGACTCTCCGGATGACGCTCTCTTCCAGGAGTATGGGGCGGAATTGCGCACCAAGGTCACGGAACATTTGGATGGGCGGATTGCGATCACGATCGAAATTGTTAACCATAGGAACGGGCGTGAGGAAGAAAACGCTGAGCCTGCTTTTTCTCCAACATCTTCTTCGCCAGCTTCTTCCCAGACGGCATCTCCAATGCCTTCTTCTCCCGGGCCGTCTCAGCCGCCGATTGCGCCACCGGCATCCTCCGGTTCTACCGACTATGGAAATACTGACTATAGGCCGGGCGACGACGGCGCCACCGGCTATGCACCGCCGGCCAGCAGTGCGCCGGTGCATGCGGATACGGACTATGGCCCCGATAGCGATGGAATCACTAATTACACAGATGGAAATACCGATTATGATCCGGATAACAATGCTCATAATGATTCAGATGATGACGGCGAAAGCGGCTATGATGACGACGATAAGGGAAACGATAGTGATGATTCGGATGACGGCGATGATTAAAAAATTTTTTCCAGCTTACCCCGGTTTTCAAAATCTATTTCCGTAATCTATGAGTGTAAGGCAAAACAAAAGCCGATTCAAACATTTTTCGAGAGGAGCAATCGACATGAATATGAGAAAAAAACTTTTCGCAACGGCCTCTTTTCTGGCAATAGCCTCTGCAGTTCTTCTGAGCGGATGTTCTGCCTCTGCGCCAGAGAGCATGGCATTGAAGGAAACCGGCACACTCACCCTGAGCGTCAATCCGGAAATCCAGATCGAATACAACCAGGATGGCAAAGTTACTGCCCTGGCTGGCCGGAATGAAGACGGTAAAGGCATTGTGGATGTCTATCCGGACTATATCGGAAAAGACTGCGATGATGTCTTGAAGGATCTAATCGTAGAAATTAATGAAGCTGGTTTTTTTGTAGACGATGTTGACGGCAACAAAAAGAATATTGTGCTGCAGCTGGAACCGGGCTCTGTGCTTCCCAGCGATGATTTTCTGGCGAATATGAGCGCCAGCACCCAGGAAGCGGTGAAGGGCTTAAACCTTGCTTCTGATATTGTGACAATTGGCGACGACGATTATGACCCGGCTTATGCCAAAGACGGAAAGCCATCCCCCTATATCACTTTGGAGAAGGCACAGGAAATTGCCCTGACTCAGGCGAATGTCAATGCAGCGGATGCGGTATTTGAGGATAAGGAATTTGATCATGATGATGGGACCCCGATCTTTGAGCTGGAATTTTCCGCTAACGGAAACGAATACGAATATGACATTCATGCGGTGACGGGGGATGTTGTAAAGGCGGAACACAGAACCGTCAGCGCGCAAAGTGAGCCTCAGGCTCCAAGCGGCGATGTTGCCAATTATAACGATACGGATTACGGCCCTAACAACGATGGCGTAACCAATTACGACGATACGGA
>USII01000119.1 GCA_900554725.1 uncultured Eubacteriales bacterium | reverse complement strand
GCTTTGCTGAGATGGATGCCATGATGTATAAAATCGAGGGAGAAGATCTTTACCTCATCGGTACCAGCGAACATTCGATGATCGGAAAATTTATCGATACCATCTTAAAGGAGGAAGATCTTCCCTATACCCTTACAAGCTATTCTCCCTGTTTTCGCAAGGAAAAAGGTGCGCATGGCCTAGAGGAGAGAGGCGTATACCGCATACATCAGTTTGAAAAACAGGAGATGATTGTAGTATGCCGGCCCGAAGAGAGCATGGAATGGTTTGAAAAACTCTGGAAGAACACAGTAGATCTTTTCCGCTCGCTGGATATTCCCGTGCGCACTCTGGAATGCTGCTCGGGAGATTTGGCCGATCTTAAAGTGAAATCCATTGATGTGGAAGCGTGGTCTCCCCGTCAGAAAAAATATTTCGAAGTGGGCAGCTGCTCCAATTTAGGGGATGCGCAGGCACGGCGCCTGAAAATTCGCGTAAATGGCGAAAAAGGAAAATATTTTGCCCATACGCTCAATAATACCGTTGTTGCCCCGCCCCGAATGCTCATCGCATTTTTGGAAAACAACCTCTGCGAAGATGGCAGCGTTCGAATTCCCGAGGCGTTGCGCCCCTATATGGGCGGCATGGATGCCCTTCGGGCAAAATAGCCCATTACACAGAACAAAAGCCGGCGAAAAATTTCGCCGGCTTTTTTAGATTGATAAAATTTTCTGCTCTGCAACACAGCCATCTCCTCGGCTTACGGCGCCCCGCAGGCTCTCTTTTTCAACCCGGAGGCCAGGCCAGCTCTCGGCCGCCCAGCAGGTGAAAATGCAGGTGCGGCACCGTCTGCCCCCCGTCTTTTCCAATATTGCTCACCATGCGAAATCCGCGTTCCTCCAAGCCCAGCTCCCGTGCCAGTTTTGCCGCCACTTCAAAAATATGGGCAACCAGCACTCCATCTTCCGGTTTTAGCTCTAAAACAGAGGTAATGTGCTTCTTTGGAATGATGAGAAGATGCACCGGGGCCTTTGCGTCAATATCATAGAATGCAAGCACCTGTTCATCTTCGTAAGCCTTTTTTGAGGGAATATCCCCGCTTATGATTTTGCAAAAAATGCAATCCTCCATATGACCCTCCTTCTCTATATGAATAGAAAATTCTCAGTACATCCAGCAAAAAACAGCTTTATAGCAGCTTTGCCTGCAAAATTTCTCCTTCAAGGCCAAAAATGCGAACTTGAACAAGCTGATTTTCCGCCCCGCCTTCTACCGAAACTCTCTGATAGCGCGCAGTATGCCCTAACATCCTTTTAGAGCCCCTTTCCTCTTCTTCCAGCAAAACCACTTCCTGTTCTCCGATAAACTGGCTCAAATATTCCTGCTGCATTTTCTTTGCAAGCTCGGCAATTTCCGCTGCCCTCCGCCGCTTCTCCGGGCCGGCAATATCCCCGCCCATCCTGGCGGCGGCCGTTCCTTCTCTCCTGGAATAGGGAAAAACATGAATTTTCGCAAACCCAATTTCACAAAGAAATTTCAGCGTATCGCGATGGCATGCTTCTGTCTCACCGGGAAACCCTGCAATAATATCCGTAGTGATGGCGGGATTTTGAAAATGTGCACGGAGATTGGCAATATAGTCCGCGTACTCTTCAGGAGTGTATTTGCGGTTCATCCGGCGCAGCACCTCTCTGCTTCCACTTTGCAGCGAAACATGAAAGTGCGGGCATAGTGTGCTGCACTTTGCAGCACGGCGACAAAATTCCGGCGTTAGCAGCGAAGGCTCCAAAGAACCCAACCGGATGCGCGAAATCCCGGAAATTTCATCCAAGCGCTCTATCACATCCACCAGGTTGCAGCCCAGCTCTTTTCCATAGGAGGCAAGATGAATGCCCGTAAGCACAATCTCCTGTACACCCTGCTTGACCAGCCGTTTCGCTTCCTCGCATATCTCCTGTAAAGGCCGCGAACGCACCGGGCCTCTGGCATATGGAATGATGCAGTAGCTGCAAAAGTTTTCGCAGCCATCGCAAATTTTTAAGTTTGCCCGGGTGCGCTCTCCGCTTTTTGAAATATGCAGGGGTTCAAATTCTCTCTCTTGCAAAATCTCCTGTACAGCGTTGATTTTTTCTTCCCCTTCCAGGCTGCGCTGCACAATCTGCACAATTTTGCTCTTATTCTTTGAACCGATAACAGCGCAAACCCCTTCTATCGTCAACACCCGTTCAGCATCTCTTTGTGCCATACAGCCGCAGACAAAAATGTGTGCATTGGAATTCTGATGGCGTGCCCTTGAAATCGCCTGCCGGGATTTCTTGTCTGCGATCGCCGTGACAGTGCAGGTGTTGATGAGAAAAATATCTGCCTTTTCTGAGAAATCTACCGTTTCATACCCCGCCTGCTCCATTAACTCCCGCATGGCTTCCGTTTCATATTGATTGACTTTGCAGCCCAGAGTCTCATATGCCACACGCATCCTAGCACCCCATTTCATAAGCCGCCAGGGCCGTCAAAGCGATAGCCGCCGTTTCGCCGCGCAAAATGCGCTTCCCAAGGCTTACAGGCCATGCACCTATTGCAGTGATCTGCTGCGCTTCCTCCGGTGAAAAACCGCCTTCCGGCCCAACGATCAACGCAATATCCGTTTTAGGGCCGATTTTATTAAAAACCTGTTTCAAAGCAATCTCGGCATTCTCATACGCAAACAGCACTGCTTCATGCCGTTTCATTCTCTCAAGGGCATCTGCCAGCGAGAGCATTTCCTCTATCTGAATCGAAGATGCGCGGCCGCACTGTTTTACCGCGGAGTCTGCAATGCGTGCAAAGCGCTCACTGGCTTTTGCACCTTCCTTGGGGCGCTTGACACATCTGCTGCTTAAAAATGGGACAAAACAGCTTATCCCAAGTTCCACTGCCTTTTGCAAAACAAGCTCCATTTTATCCGCTTTCATGTAGGCAATATAGAGAGTCATGCGAACAGCCGGTTCTGCCATGCAGGCCCTGCTTTCCAAAATCCGCCCGCAGACTTCGCCCGGCTGCACAGTTTCCGCAACACAGACCAGTTCTTCACCTTGATAGAGCGCAATAAATTCATCGCCGGGCTTCATGCGCAAAACCCGAATAAAGTGCTCTGCTTCTCCGCCCAAAACCAGCGCCTGCCCCTGTTCAACTCTGCTAGCAAAAAAACGCCTCATGCCGGTTTTCGGGCAAGAATTGCTGCCCACTCCCCCGCTTTTTTCAGCTCTAAAATTTGCAATCCGCCTGTGCATAGCGCTGTACGCACCTCCTCTGCCCGCTCTATTATGATTCCCGAACAGACGATCGTCCCGCCAGGGCGAAGATAGCGGAAAAAGAGGGGAGTCATCGCCTTAATGACATCGGCAACGATATTTGCCGCAATCACATCATATGCACGATCTGCTATCCTATCTGCAAGCGCTTCATCTTGCAGAACATTGCCCAAAAAAAGGCGCATCTTTTCCGAAGAAAGTCCATTGCGCGCCGCATTTTCCTTGGATACGCGGATAGAATCCTCTTCAATATCTACTCCCGTGACGCTTTTTGCCCCAAGCAGAGCAGCCGCGACAGATAAAATTCCACTGCCACAACCCATATCCAAAACCTCATCTCCGGGATGCACCATTGTTTCCAGAGCCTCGATGCAGAGCCGCGTTGTTTCATGCGTTCCTGTCCCAAAGCTGGAAGAAGGATCTATCTCCAAAACAATGCGATCGCCTGCTTGGGGCAGCGGCTCCCATGAGGGTTTGATCAGCATCTTTTCTCCGATTTTCGTGGGCTTAAAATACTTTTTCCAGTTGTTCATCCAGTCTTCTTCCTGCAAACCGGAAAATTCCATCCGCACTTTGAGGCCCATCTGCCCTGCTTGTTCCACTGCCCGGCGGATCTTCTGCAGTTTTTCCTCTCCTTGCCCATTCCCAGGCGCATAAATGCAAATGACTGCTTCTTTTTGCTCCAGCAGCTTATCTTCCACATAATCATAATAAACAGAAGAGCGAAGATCCTGCGAAAACTCCTCCGGGTTCATGACAGAAAATTCGTAAATATCCTCCGTTACCAGCAAAT